>JANMPV010000277.1:0-5018 GCA_031370045.1 Novosphingobium sp.
ATCCGGACGGCGGTGGTGAAGGAAGGAGAAGGAAAGCGGGATCCCGGTCGAGCCGGGAGCGCGCGGAAACAAGAGGCGGCAGGCCCGAAGGCCGCGCCTTACTTGATCTTGGCTTCCTTGAACTCGACGTGCTTGCGCACGACGGGATCGTACTTGCGGAACGTCATCTTCTCGGTGGTGTTGCGCGGGTTCTTTTTGGTGACATAGAAGAACCCAGTGTCCGCGGTGGAGACCAGACGGATCTTGACGGTTGCTGATTTGGCCATCGGGCAGTCCTTACTCTCAGCGTCCTGACGCTAAAATGAAACGGGCGGCACGCAAAGGCACCGCCACAAGCCGTGGCCCTTGCGCGATGCGCCCGGCGAAGTCAACCCGCCGAGCCGTCATCCGGGTCGAACGAATCGATCGGTTGGAGCGCACCATAGCGTTCGACATAGGGCTCGTGGCCCAGCGGCTCCAGCTCGAGCGGCGGGTCTTCGACTGCGGTATCGGGCAGGCGGTCGATCAGGTCGCGGATCAGCGTCAGCCGCCCCCGGCGCTGGTCGTTGAAATCGACCACCGTCCACGGCGCGTGCTTGGAGTGGGTGGTCTTGAGCATCGCCTCGCGTGCGTCGGTATAGGCCTCGTACTTGTCGCGTGCAGCAAGGTCGATCGGCGACAGCTTCCAGCGCTTGAGCGGGTCATTCAACCGATCAGAGAGCCGTTTTTCCTGCTGCGCCTGATCGGTGGTGAGCCAGTATTTGAACAGCAGGATGCCATCGTCGACCAGACCTTTTTCGAAGGCCGGCGCCTGGGCGAGGAACACCTTGACCTGGGCGGGCGAGGCATAGCCCATCACTTGCTCGACCCCGGCGCGGTTGTACCAGCTGCGATCGAACAGCACGATCTCGCCCTTGCTGGGCAAGTGCTCGGCGTAGCGCTGGAAATACCATTGCCCGGCCTCGTGCTCGGTCGGCTTGGGCAGCGCGACGATGTGGCACTGGCGCGGATTGAGCTGCGACGAAACCGCGCCGATCGCCCCGCCCTTGCCTGCGGTATCACGGCCTTCGAACAGCACGACGATTCGCGCGCCCGTAGCCGCCGCCCAGCGCGCCACGCCGACGAGTTCGCGCTGCATGGGTTCGAGCAGTTTGGCGTATTTGTCTTTCTTGAGCTTCTTCATCGCCGCCTCCCGAATCGCAGTCGGCGATGCTGGGCCAGCCGCGCCAGTTTCGCAATCGCCAGCGATTTGCCGAGCGTCGCCACGGCTGCTAGAAGTTGCAGCCGAAACCATGGCCACGCTCGCCCGCCCCGATACAGACTTCGCCGTGCTGCCCGCAATGGGCGGCGATGTTTTCACCGCGCCCTTGCAGCGACCACCACACCTTGGCGAGGACTGGCTCGAACCCGCGCAGCGCGACTTCACGGGCGACGATCACTCGATCTGGGACGAGCTTTACGCGCGACAGATGGACGTACTGCCCGACCGCGCTGCCAGCGCCTTTCTGGCGGGTACCCAGAAGCTGGCGCTGGGCCGCGGCGGCGTGCCTGAATTTGCCCGGCTTTCGCACGAACTGGGCGCGCTGACCGGGTGGAGCGTGGTCCCTGTGCCGATGCTGATCCCCGATCACGTGTTCTTCTGGCACCTTGCCAACCGGCGCTTCCCCGCTGGCAACTTCATCCGCACCCGCGAAACCTTCGACTACATCGAGGAACCCGACGTTTTCCACGACGTGTTCGGCCACGTGCCGATGCTCGCCGACCCGGTTTATGCCGATTACATGCAGGCCTATGGCCGCGCCGGGTGGAAGGCGATGCGCTATAACCGGCTCAAATCGCTGGGCGCGCTGTATTGGTACACGGTCGAATTCGGGCTGATCATGGAGGGCGACAGCCTGCGCGCCTATGGCGCGGGGATTTTGTCCGGGCCGACCGAAGCGGTGTTCGCGCTGGAGGCGCAATCGCCCAACCGGATCTTCCTCAACGTCGACCGGGTGATGCGCACCGACTATGTGATCGACGACCTCCAGCCGACCTATTTCGTGATCGAGAGCCTCGACGACCTTTATCACCAGACAGTCGATCGCGATTTTGACCGGTTGTATCGCTCGCTGGGGTCCGGCTTCACCTATGCCAACACTGCGGTGATCGACATCGACAACGTGCTGCACCGCGGCTCGCAGGAGTATTTCCTGCGTGGCGGGCGGGCGTCGGGGGCAAAAGCAATCTGACTCAACGAAAACGGCGCCGGATTGCTCCGGCGCCGTTCGTGACGTTGGCAGTAAGCCGTGCGCGGTTCAGCCCGGGGCCTTGTCCATGGCGTCGGCTTTTTCTTCCATGGCGTCGGCCTTCTTCTCGCCCGCATCGCGGACGGCACCGGCCTTGGCATCCATCTTGTTCTCGGCGGCGGTATCCATGCCGTCGGTCTTGGGATCCATCGCGTCGGCCTTGGTTTCCATCGCATCAGCGGTGGCGTCGGCGGCATCACGGGTGGCGTTGGCGTCGGCTTCCATCTTGTTCTCGGACTTGCTGTCGCACGCAGCCAAGCTCAGGCCCATGGCCGCAATCGAGGCGAACATCGCGCTCTGCACAATGGTCTTCATGTAATTTTCCCCTTCAAGAAACGAGGGCGGCGGAGATTAAACCGCCGCCCCTTTGGTTAGGCCGAAAGCCGGGCTTAACGCACCGACCCGCGACGAACGAGATTGACGATCGCGAGCAGCACGACCGCGCCGAGGAACGAAACCAGCAGCGAGGTAACGCTGAAGTTGCCTGCGGTGATCGACCCGCCGCCGATCAGCGGAACGAGCAGGAACCCGGCCAGCAACGCGCCAACGATGCCGACGATGACGTTGAGGAAAATGCCCTGCTGGCCATCGGTGCGCATCACGATGCTGGCGAGCCAGCCGAGGATTCCGCCGACGACGATAAGAATGATCAGGCCCATGATTTGCTTCCCTTCGAGTGGTGTGTCGGGGGCAGAAACTGGGGGAGCGGCATTTGGTTCCGCAAACGCGACGAAACGTTGCAGCATAATGCAGCAAATATGGTGTCTAGCGCAGCGCCAGCCAGGCGATTGCGGCGATCCCGGCGGCGATCCGATACCATGCAAACGGTGCAAAACCGGAACGGCTGACATAGCCGACGAACACCTTTATCACCGCCAGCGCGACCACGAACGCCACCGCAAAGCCGAGCGCAATCTGGGTCCAGCCGACCCCGCCCGCGCCCATTGCCCCTGGTTCCAGCGCATCGCGATGGTCGAGCAGTTCCAGCGTCGAGGCGCCGAGCATGGTCGGCACCGCGAGGAAGAAGCTGAATTCGGCCGCGGTGCGCCGCTCGATCCCCATCGCCAGCGCGCCCATGATCGTCGCTCCCGAGCGGCTGACGCCCGGCACCATCGCGAGGCATTGCGCCAGCCCCACGCCGAACGCCTGCCTCAGTGGCAACTGGCCGATCCCGGTTGGCGGCCCGGGCTTGGCCACCCGCTCGATCGCCAGAATCGCAACGCCGCCGACCAGCAGCGCCCAGCCCACCACCATCGGCGAGCCGAGCAGCACGTCGATATATTTCTTGAGCAGCAACCCCAGGACCGCCGAGGGCAAGAATGCCGCCAGCAGGTTGCGCAGGAAGCGCAAGCTGATCGGCTCGAGTCGAAGCAAGCCCCAGCCGACCGCCCAGAACGTGCGCCAATACTGGACCACCACCGCCAGGATCGCGCCGAGCTGGATCACGACATTGAAGGTCGCCCACTTCTCGGCGTCGAAACCGAGCAGTTCTGTAGCGAGGATCAGGTGGCCGGTCGAGGACACCGGGATGAACTCGGTAACTCCTTCGACGATACCCAGCAGAACGGCGGTGACGGTGGTATCCATGGAACGCGCTGGTGGCCTGCGCCGACTCGCGCCGTCAAGCCGATTGCGGCGAACGCCTGCGGATAAGCGCGGCTTCCACCAGCGGCAGCCGGTCGTTGCCGAAATACATATCTTCTCCGTCCACGAACATCGTCGGGCTGCCGAACCCGCCGCGCGCGATCAGTTCGTCGGTATTGGTGCGCAGCTGGGCCTTGATACCGTCGCTCTGTGCCTCGGCGAAGACGGCTTGCGGGTCTTCGCCCTGCGCCGCGATCAACGGGGCGAGCACCGCTGGGTCGGCAAGATCGCGCTCGTGCGCCCACAGCGCATCGAACGCGGCGAAGGCGAACGGCTCCAGTTTGCCGCGCGCCTGCATCGCAAGCGCCACGCGCATCGCCAACACCGCGTTGACCGGGTGACCGCAGGCTGGCGGAAAGTGGATTTCCAGCCCGGCCAGCCGCGCCCAATCATCGATGTCCTTGGCCGAGTAGCGTGCCTTGACCGGCACCGGGTTCTCACGCGCGGCATAGACGCTGGGGTTCACAGTGTTGAACAGCCCGCCGACCAAAATCGGCCGCCACACGATATCGGCCCCGTGGCGTTGGGCCATGGGCACCAAGTTGTGCACCGCCAGCCAGGTCCAAGGGCTGGTGAGGTCGAAGAACAGTTCGATCATCGGGGCATCAAAGAGGCGCAGCGTTGCTAAGTCAACGCAATCTCCCCTCCCGCTTGCGGGAGGGGAAGGAGCCTCACCAGATATGCACGCGGTCCTTGGGCGCCAGGTACAGCTTGTCGCCCGGCTTGACCGCGAACGCCTTGTACCACGGGTCGAAGTTGCGCAGCACCTCGTTGATCCGCGCCTTGTCGGGCGAGTGCGGGTCGGTCTGCATGATCTGGCGCTGGAACGCGTCGCGCATCAGCGTGCGCTGGCTCTGGGCATAGGAGATGAAGAACCGCTGGTCGCCGGTCAGCCCGGCGATCGCCGGGGCCTTCTTGCCCTTGAGCGAGAGGTGATAGGCCTTGTAGGCCATCGAAATCCCGCCAAGATCGCCGATGTTCTCGCCCAGCGTCAGCCGCCCGTTGATGCAGGTCTTGCCGTCGTCGAGCGGGCAGAACGCATCGTACTGCTTGATCAGCTTTTCGGTCAGTCCGTCGAAGGTCTTGCGGTCCTGTTCGGTCCACCAG
>JANMPV010000286.1:0-2203 GCA_031370045.1 Novosphingobium sp.
CGTCTCGAAGGAGGCGGGCCGTTTTTGGTGGTGGCCGGACCCTATCCTGCTGGTGTTGGATCGTTGCTTGCCGGTGCCGCTTCCTCGACTTTACCTTGACCCTCGGCTGCGAGATCAGCAGCATGTTTCTCAAGCTTGATCGGCGTAGAAGTCCACGCGCCCTGACCAATCCAAGGTTTCATTGCCACACAGATACCGCTGTAGTCGCCGCACTGTCGCACTTCGCCGGTGTGACTATAGATGACCACAATAACGTGCTCATCGTCCTCCAGCTTCGCCGCGGCTGGGTCCGAAGGCGTGGCCTGACCCGCCATTTGTCCCCAAAGCCTTCCAGCATCATAGGTGCCGATACCCGCATAACGGCCGGAGCCTTTCGGACCAGGGCCAGATATCGCCCCTTCCTGTCCACAGCCGGACTGAAAGCAGCCCATAATCAAAATGCTCAAAGCAGCGACGCGCATCTTGTCATCCTTTCGGAGGCAATCCTGCATCAGGGTTACAACGATCAAGCGCTCTTTTCCAACGTCCACTTTACCACCCCAAACCCGCCGTCGCCCCGTGCTTGACACGGGGCCGGGCTGGCTTGCGGCGTAATGCTGTGCCGCGAAGCAAAGCGGGGCCCCGCATCGAGTGCGGGGCGACGGGAATAGAAAAGGTTGGCGTCAGGGACGCAACTCTTGACAAAACAAACCATAGCGGTTATATATCCGCCCGCAACGGGTGCGGAGGCGGTTAGCGCTTCGCTTTTCGCTTCCGCTTGACGGCCGACGCGGGCGCGCGGGTTTTGGGGGCGGTTCTCTCAAGGCAACGCCGACCTCGTCAGACGCGACAGACCGGATGATCGGTGCCCGCATTCCCGGACACGCCATGCCCCCACCTCGGGCAGGCTCCCCCGGGCCACCCCGGCACCACGTTGGCGCGGCATTATCAGCCGCGCGGGGGATGGCAGGGCCCGCGAGCCCGCCCGCCACCCTCGGCCGATCGTCGGAACCGGGTCGAGCCGACAGCGCCGCGGATGGGCGCTTTGGCCGTTCGCCTGTTCCACCGCCCGCCCCTGCGTGCGTCCCTGACGCCGCGTCAACCGTCGCCCGTTGCTTTTTCCTATCGGCGTTAGCCCGTGTTCGCCAGCGGGGGCTCCCTCACACCTCCAACAACCGTCGCCCCGTGCTTGACACGGGGTCTGGCTTATTCAAACACAGCGCCAAAAGAACAGCCTTGCCCCGGATCAAGTCCGGGGCGACGGGTTGGTTTTTGGGAAGCAGAGGTCAGCCTAAGCCCGCCCGATACTCACATACGTCAGCCCGGCGGCGCGGGCTTCGGCGGGGTTGTAGACGTTGCGCAAATCGACCAGCAGCGGGGTTGCGGCCTCGCGCGCGACGCGCTTGAGGTCGAGCGCGCGGAACGCGTCCCATTCGGTGACCAGAACCACCGCGTGCGCGCCCGCTATCGCCTGATACGCACCCGCCGCCATCGTCACCCCGGGCAGCAGCGGCGCGGCCAGCGCCATCCCTTCGGGATCGTAGGCGACCACGGTGGCGCCCGCATCCATCAGCGCCTGGGCGATCGCCAGGCTGGGGGCATCGCGCATGTCGTCGGTGTTGGGCTTGAAGGTCAGCCCTAGCAGCGCGACGGTCTTGTCGCGCACTTCCCCGTGGCCCGATGCGGCCATCGCCGCGATGACCTTGCGCCCCATCGCGCGCTTGCGGTTGTCGTTGACCGCCACCACCGCCTCGACGATCCGCACCGGCGCATCGGCATCCTGCGCGGTCTTGAGCAGCGCCAGGGTATCCTTGGGAAAGCAGCTGCCGCCATAGCCAGGCCCGGCGTGGAGGAACTTTGAACCGATTCGGTTATCCAGACCGATCCCGCGCGACACGTCCTGAACATCCGCGCCGACCGCCTCGCACAAGTCCGCGATCTCGTTGATGAAGGTGATCTTGGTCGCCAGAAACGCGTTGGCGGCGTACTTGATCAGCTCGCTGGTGCGCCGCCCGGTGAACAGGATCGGCGCCTGGTTGAGGAACAGCGGGCGATAGACCTCGCGCATCGTCTCGCGCCCGAACTCGTCCTCGGCGCCGACCACGATCCGGTCGGGGCGCTTGAAGTCGGCAATCGCGGCGCCTTCGCGCAGAAACTCGGGGTTGGAAACGACGCTGACGCGGTGCGCGCAGCCCGCCTCCTGGATGATCCGCTGAACCTCGTC
>JANMPV010000324.1:0-3777 GCA_031370045.1 Novosphingobium sp.
CGCGCGCCGATCCTGCGGATTGCGCTGGCCAATCTTCACCGCCCCGGCGCGCAGACCGGCGCCCTGGTGACCGCGCTCGGTTTCGGGCTGAGCGCGTTCGTGCTGCTGGCGGGGGTCGAGACCAGCCTCGACGCCAACATCGCCCGCCGCGTGCCCGAGCGCGCGCCCGATTACTTCGTGCTCGATCTGCCCCCGGCCAAGGCGGGCGATTTCGCGCGGATAGTCAAATCCGCCGCCCCCGCCGCGCGCATCCGGACCGTGCCCGCGCTGCGCGGCGCGATCCTCGCCTATGGCCCGGCAAGCCACATGATCCGCGTCGCCGACCTCGCCACCATCCCCGACGACGCCTGGCCGCTGCGCGGCGAGCGCGGGCTGACTTATGCCGAGGTGCTGCCGCCGGGCAACGTGCTGACCGAAGGCAAATGGTGGCCGCGCGGCTATACCGGCGAGCCGCAGGTTTCGGTCGATGCCGACCTCGCCAAAGCCATCGGACTCAAGCTGGGCGACAAATTGACCATCGGCCTGTTGGGGGTCGAGCGCACCGCGACCATCGCCAGCTTCCGCAGGATCGACTGGGATTCATTGGGTTTCAACTACGTCCTGGTGTTCAGCCCCAACGCGATTGCCGACGCACCGCACAACCTGGCCGCCACGGTCGAGCTGGGCGGCAAGGCGGACAAGCGTGCGCTGCTGGCGAACCTGGTTCGCGCGCTGCCCGCCAGTTCGGTGATCGAGGTCGGCCCGGTGGTCAGCCGCGCACGCGATATCCTCAACCAGATGTCCACCGCGATCCTCGCCGCGGCGAGCGTGGCGATCCTGGCGGGGCTGGCGGTCCTGATCGGCGCGATCGCGGCAGTGCGCGCCAGCCGCCTGTACGACAACGTAATCCTGCGCGTGCTCGGCGCGAGCCGAGGGCAATTGCTCGGGCTTCAACTCGCCGAATACGGCCTGCTGACGGTGCTGCTGGCGACGCTCGCGCTGGGCCTCGGCAGCTTCGGCGCGTGGCTGGTGATCGTCCAGCTGTTCGAATTCGAATGGCTCCCCGATTGGCCCCGCGTGCTGGCCGTGCTGGGGACCGGCGTCGCCACCATCCTGACCTTCGCGCTGGCCGGCTCGCTCCCGCTGCTGCGGGCGAAACCGGCGCAGGCGCTCAGGGAGTTGTAGGCGTCAGGCGAACACCTCGGCGCTGGCCGGGTCTTTGGGATCGGCCCCGAAGCGGTTGGGTCCGGGCGTGCCGGGCAGACACATGATCACAAGGAAGGCGATGCTTGCAATAAAGCCGACCAGCGGGATCAGCGAGGCGACGATCATCCCCAGATACCACCAGCCCGACATATCTCGATCATGAAGGCGGCGGATCGTAACCGCAATCGAGGGCACGATGATCGCCAGCCCGAACAAGCCCAGGATGATCGCGCCCAGCCAAAACACCGGCCCCGGCGTTGTTGGTGTCGCTCCCGGATAAGCAATCGAGGCGAACGAAAAACCCCCGCCCAGCATCAGCGCGAAGCAGACCGCTTCGATCAGGAACAGGAAAAGAGCGAACATCCAGAATTCTTTGCGCCGCGAACGGCCCGAAAATTCCGCATAGCGCCGCAGCGGCATCAGCATCCATTCCATCGGTAGTCCCCCCTCGATGGCCGATTTGGCCGAGGGGGAAGCTATTCCGACTGGCCGCGATGGCAAGTGCTTTTACGCATGGCGGCAGACCTCGCTAGAACCTCCCCATCGACTTGCGATGGGGAGGTGGCAGTCGGCCGCTTGGCCGACTGACGGAGGGGTTCTGCTGTGCCGGAACAGACCCCTCCACCCCCACGCTAAGCGGCGTGGCGGTCCCCCTCCCCATACCAAGTAGTAGGGGTGGATTTTATAAAGTCAGAACCGGAACCGCGCGCTGACCCCATAAGTCCGCGGCTGGTTGGGATAGCCGGATATGGAAAATTGCTGGCCGACCGAATCGAAGATCGTGCCGATATAACGGTCGTCGAGCAGGTTGCGGCCCCACAGCGACAGCTCCAGCCCGCTGTCCAGCGCATACGTCAGCGAAGCGTTGAGATCGTTGACCTCGCGGCGGAACGGGCGCGCGGCGGCGACCGCGGCAGCGGTGCCTTGCGAGCGGAACCCAGGCAGGCCCTCGGCGATCGCCACGTCGCTTTCGTGATGGAAGTCGGCGCGCAGGATCAGGTGGTCGAAATTGGCGAATTCATGGTCATAGCTCGCCCCGAAGGTCACCGAGATCGGCGGGATGCTTGCCGGGGTGGTGCCGCTGATGTCGCCCAGCGCCGATTGCTTGAAGCTGTCGTACTTGGGGTCGAGGTAGGTCAGCGCAAAGGTCAGGCTGAGCGGCTTGATCGGCTTGACCATGCTCTCGAACTCGAAACCCTTGACCGATTCCTTGCCTGCGTTCGCCAGGACGAAGCCGGTGCCGGTGAAGATGTTCGACTGGAACCCGGTGATCACTTCCTTGAACGCCGCGAAATTGAACGAAACCACGCCCCAGTTGGCCTTGAGCCCCAGCTCATAAACCGTTGAGTTTTCGGGCCCGGCCGAGCGCGTGCCCGAGGTCAGGTTGGCCACCGCGAACCCGCCCGCCTTGATCGCGGCGAAATCCGCCGGGGTCGGGCGGCTATCGCGTGAGAGGTTGATCGAGCTCGCCTTGAAGCCGGTGGCATAGCTGACATACGCGTTGATGTGGTCGTTGACGTCGTAGGCCAACCGCGCGGTGTAGCTGAAATCGCTGTCTTTCGTCTTGCCCGGCTCGACCGCATTGGGCACGTTCTGGAACGGCGGGAGGAACTGGAACCCGCGGAAACCCGCCAGCGGATTGGCCGCGGGATTGTTCTGGTTGGCGTTGGCGAAAGCGACCAGCTGCTGGAAGATCGGCGCGGTTGCCGGGTTGCTCGCGAACGCGCCGACCTGCGCAAGGTTGGTGGGATCGACCCCCACCGATTGCAGCGCGCCGCCCAGCAGCAGCTGGTTGCGGAACGGAGCATAGCGCGGATCGTCGAGGTTGAGTCCCGCGAACACGTCGCTGGAGATCACGTTGGTGCGGTAACGCTTGCTGTCGTGGGTATAGCTAAGCCCGCCGGTCAGCGTCAGCCGGTCGGTGATCTTGAAATCGACCTGGCCGAAAATCGAGAAGGCATCGTTGTTGAGTCGGTAGTTCTCGGTGAAGCCCTGCCCCGCCGCGAAGAACCGGTTCGTGTACCTGGCCGGATTGCCCTCGAGCGCGCCGAACGTCTGTTCAAGGAACGGCACGCTCAGCGCCCCGCCGCTCGCACCCCGGATCAACTGGTCGGCATAGGGGCGGAACTGGGTACCATAGGGGATCGCGTTGAACTGCTTGACGTTTTCCTTGAAGTAGAACGCCCCCAGCAGCGCATTAACCGGGCCGTTGAGGTCGGTCGCCAGCCGCAGTTCCTGGGTGAAAGTATCGAGCTGGATGCGCTGGAAGTTGTTGCCGATCAGGTCGGCGCTGGAAAAGTCCGAATCCTGCCCGTTGATCGCCTTGACCTTGCGATAGGCGGTGATCGAGGTCAGCTTGAACGGGCCGTAGCTGTAATCGGCCTGGCCCGAGACACCGTAGTTGGCGATGTTGTTGGTCGAAGGCGCGTTGTTGTAGACCACGTCGGCGAACGGCGTCCTGAAATCGTTGACTTTGCCGCCGAGCGCTTCGAGCAGCGCGGTCGCACCCGAACGCTGGAGGTTGACCGCGGCGCAGCAAACTTCGTCGATCTTCGAATAATCGGCGATCACCCGGAACTTGAATTCGTCGTT
>JANMPV010000055.1:0-10128 GCA_031370045.1 Novosphingobium sp.
GGTCTCTCGCTCCAGTCTCAGGGTCCGATCAATAGACCACTTCCCGCCTCCGCGAGCAACCACGAGAAGCAGGATTGCGGCCCAGCTCAGGTGCGTGGGCCAGGCATCGGGATACACGAAGATTTCGATCACCAGCGTCATCCCGAGCAAAGCCGCCGCGGCAGGCCGGGTGAACAAGCCGATGACCAGCAGCGCGGGAAACAGATGTTCCGAATACGTCGCAACGTGTGCGGCAATCTGCGGTGAAACGAGCGGCAGGGCATACTCGGTGCGGAACAGCTCGTAAGTGCTGTCGGTCATCGTCAGCAACCCCTCGACCTTGGTCCGGCCCGACAGAAAGAAGATTGCGGCGATGGCCACCCGTGCGACCAGCAGCAGCAGATCGTCGGGAATTGCCCGATCGACCGCCATTGCCGCACGCGCGTAAATTCTTGCGAATCCTGGCATCGATGTATCCTCGACTGTCGGACCGGTACGGAGGTCAGTTCTTGGGGTGCGGCGAACCGAAGCCCTTGGGGGTCTTGATCTTCGTGCAGGTGCCGGCAGGAACCAGCTTCCACGCGTTGCCTTGATAGGCAACCTTCGAAGTCCCGGCGCAGCTCGTGCCGGCTCCGGCCTTGCAGCCGTTCTTGCCCGCGAGGCTCACACCGTAGCATTTCTCCATCGGCTTGGCGGCCTGTGCCGAAGTCGCGGCTCCCGCGACGATGGTGAGCGCGAGGGTGGCGGCAAGGCCGGCGTAAGTCTTGGTCATCGGAAGATCCTTTGCAAAAATGTGCGGTATACGCGCGGCGGAAAGCAGCATGACTGCGCTTTCCGCCGCACGGTGACCCCTGGGCTTGGGGAGCGGGGTCACACCGGCGATTTCGGGATTGGCCTCGCATCGGTTACATCGTCGGCCACGATTGCTTCGGCTCGGGCCGGACGCCAACTCGTAACCAGGACTGGGGCCTGTAACCAGGCGGTGTCTATGCCCGAACTATTCCATTGGGAGTGCACGTGCGGCCAAGCGAAGATCAGTTGCGGAGCTGGATGACCGGCGCACTCGATGGAGATGCGGCTGCCTATACCGCGCTGCTGGCCGCGCTTGTGCCGATGCTGCGCTCGTTTTTCGGCAATCGCCTGCGCGGCGGGTCCGACGATGTCGAGGATTTGATGCAGGAAACGATGATGGCCATCCATACGCGCCGCGGCACATACGATCGCAACCGGCCGTTCGCGCCGTGGGCCTATGCGGTGGCGCGCTACAAACTGATCGACCATTTCCGCCGGACGCGTGCGACGGTGCCGATCGACGACCTGCAAAATATCCTGGTCTCCGAGGGCTTCGAAGCGGCGACCGCGGCGCGGCTCGACGTCGCCAAGCTGCTCGGCGGCCTGTCGCCCAAACAGGCGCAGGCGATCCGCGCCACCCGGCTGGAGGGGCTGAGCATTTCCGAAGCGGCGACGCGCGCCGAGATCGGCGAATCCGACGTGAAAATCTCGGTCCATCGCGGTCTGGCGGCGCTCGCCCGGCGGGTTACGGGATCGCCATGAACACCGATCAACTTGTCATCACCCTGGGGTCAGGCGCGATCGCGGTGCGTCGCGGGCTGATCCCGCGGCGGATCGCGCTGGGGCTGATCGCCGGGGGCGCGGTCACGCTGGGGATAGTCGCGCTGCAACTCGGCTTGCGCCCCGATCTGGCCATCGCGATGCATGCCTTCGCGTTCTGGATGAAGTGGACCTACACGCTCTCGCTTGGGGTCATCGCGATCCTGGCGACCGCGCACCTCGCACGGCCAGAGGCGGGGCGGCCTGGCTGGCTGTGGCTGCTGGCGATCCCGATCGCCGCGCTGGCCGCGCTGGCCACGGGCGAACTGATCCGTACCCCGCTCAGCGACTGGCCCGCGTTGTGGATGGGGCTGAGCTGGCGGATCTGCAGCACCCGGGTCGCAACGCTGTCGCTGCCGATTTTCGCGGGGCTGGTGCTCGCCTTCCGCAGGCTTGCGCCGACGCGGCTGCGGCTGACCGGCGCGGTTGCGGGACTGGCCGCCGGAGCGTTCGGTGCGACGCTCTACTGTCTGCATTGTCCCGAGGTGTCGGCGGTGTTCGTGCTGACCTGGTACACGCTGGGGATGGCCGTGGCCGCGGCGATCGGCGCGCTGCTTGGGCCAAAATTGCTGCGCTGGTAGTGTAACCGGAACCACCGACCCACCGAAGTCCTGATGCCAATCCGGCAAAGACATTGGGAGACCACGCATGAACACCCGCATTCTCGGCGCCAGCTTCGCCGCCGCCGCCGCGCTTATCGCCATCGCCGGCGCATCCACCGCCCCTGCCGTCGCCAAGGAAAGCACCGCCGCCGCGGTCCACTGCTATGGCGTCAACAGCTGCAAGGGCACCTCGGACTGCAAGACCTCGGCCAACGAGTGCAAGGGCCAGAACGTGTGCAAAGGCCATGGCTTCAAGGCGATGTCCGCCGCGGCTTGTGCCAAGGCCGGCGGCAGCCTGACCGAAGACAAGTGAGCGAAGCGGGTCCGGCTGTCCCCCGGCCGGACCCGTCCGCCCCGTTTTCGGAAAAGTGCATCGGAGCGCGCGCATATGACGTCTTTTCACGGTTTTGGACTCGGCTTGCGTTCGGTCCATTATCCCGATTTCCTCGAGCGCCAGATCCCGGTCGATTTCGTCGAGGTGATCTCGGAAAATTTCATGATCGACGGCGGTCGCCCGCTCGATATTCTGGATCGCGTCCGCCAGCGTTATCCGGTGGCGCTGCACGGCGTGTCGATGTCGATCGGATCGGCCGACGGTCTCGACCGCGACCACCTGGCACGGCTGACAAAGTTGGTCGATCGCATCGAACCGCTGTTCGTCTCCGACCATTTGTGCTGGACCCGGATCGAGGGCTTCAATTCGCACGACCTGCTGCCCTTGCCTTATACCACCGAGGCGCTGGACGTCGTCTGCAGCAACGTCGGACAGGCGCAGGACACGCTTGGCCGGACGATGCTGATCGAGAACCCGTCGAGCTACCTCGCCTTCGCCGGCGCCGACATGACCGAATGGGAGTTCCTCGCCCAACTGTGCCGCCGCACCGGGTGCGAGCTGCTGCTCGACGTCAACAACATCTTCGTCAGCGCCACCAACCACGGCTTCGACGCGATTGAGTACCTGGACGGTATTCCAGCGGAACGGGTTCGCCAGATTCATCTTGCGGGGCACAGCCAGGGCGAGGCGCTGCTGATCGACACCCACGATTCACCCGTGCCGTCCTCGGTATGGGGCTTGTACGCTGCGGCGTTGACGCGGATCGGACCGGTCGCGACGATGATCGAACGCGACGACGCGATCCCGCCGCTGGCCGACTTGCTCGCCGAACTCGATATGGCTCGTCGGATAGAAGCCGCGCGCGAATGTCTCGCCGCGTGAGCCTGCTCGCCCTCCAGCGCGATTTCTGCGGCCACCTGACCGATGCTCCCGCGACCCGTGTGGGATGGGCTGACGCGCGCATGGCCTCCGGTCTCAGAGTCTATCACAACGCGTACCGGGTGCAGTTGAGCGATTGTCTGGCGGAAACCTATGCGCGCACGCATTCCTGGCTCGGCGGCGAAGCGTTCGTTGCCGCCGCGCGCGCGCATATCGAAACCTGGCCGCCGACTGGGTGGACGCTCGGCGATTATGGTGCGCGGTTCGCGGACACGCTTGCCGAACGCTATCTCGACGATCCCGAAGTCGCCGAACTCGCGCGCCTCGAATGGCTGCTTTCGCGCGCGTTCGAAGGTGCTGATGCTCCGGCGCTATCCATCGAGGCCATGGTCGATATCGATTGGGATCACGCCCATCTGACGTTTGTCCCATCGCTGAAAATGGTACCGGTGCGCACCAATGTCGCCGCGATTTGTTCGGCGCTGGCACAGGATATCCTCCCACCCGCGGCAGCCTTGCTGCCCGAACCGGGAACCCTGCTGGTTTGGCGCCAGGACTTCACTCCGTGCTTTCGCACCATCGAAACGATCGAGCACGATGCGATCACAATGCTCTCAGCGGGCGCCAGTTTCGCGGCGTTGTGCGAGACGCTGGTCGCCGCCAGGGGCGAGAGCGACGGGATCGCGCTGGCCGGGACGATGCTGGGCCAGTGGTTTCAAGATGGGCTGATCTCAGCTATTGCCGCACGCTAGAATCGCACGGCGGGACGCCAGCTTCCGTCCCGTTTCGTGCTGGTGCAGGAGCGGAGCGAAACGAAGGCCTGACGGTAAAACCGGCGCGCCGCGCGTTCAGTCACCTGCATTTGTGGTGAGCCCTGCTGGGTTCGAACCAGCGACCTACTGATTAAAAGTCAGTTGCTCTACCGACTGAGCTAAGGGCCCCCATGCGGGACGCGAGGTCGCCCTATGCGCGTGCGTGATGGCGGTCAACCGGGCGCACCAAAGGACAGGGTCGACGCAGACGGGCGGCGAGGTGGGCGATTGAGTGCCCGGTCAGCGGATCGCGCCAGTCTCGGGCGATGGCCAGCGAAGGGGCGAGGACGAATTCGCGTTCGCGGAACGCGGGGTGCGGGATGGTCAGGCCGGGCGAAGCCCACGGCCCGCCGCTCCACAGCACGATATCGAGATCGAGCGTGCGCGAACTCCAGCGACGACCGCGGCGGCGGCGGGCAAAGCGGTGCTCCAGCGCGTGGAGCCGGGCGAGCAGCGCGGGCGGATCGAGCTTGCTGCGGACGATTGCCGCTGCGTTGGCATAGCGGCGGTGTGCCGGTCCGTTTGGGGGTCCGAGCGGGGCGCTGGCGACGATGCGCGAGGCGGTTGCCAGCCCAATCCGCTTTTCGTGATCGAGCGCCTCCAGCGCGGCGCGCAGGACTTGCGGCGGGGCACCGTAGCGCGGGTGGCGGACGTTGCTGCCCAGCGCGATCAGGTAGCGCGCTTTCACGTATCCTCGGAGAGGCGGCGGTAGAGTTCGGGGCGGCGATCACGGAAAAAACCCATCCCCGCGCGATGGCGCCGCGCGGCCTCCAGATCGAGCGTGGCGACGAGTGCTCCGCTCTCGTCGCGGCCGAATTCGGCGGCAAAATCGCCCCACTGGTCGGCGATAAAGCTGTGGCCGTAGAACGCCTGGCCCGAAACTCCCTGACTTTCGTCGCCAATTCGGTTGGCGGCGATCACCGGCATGCAGTTCGACGCGGCATGGCCCAGCATCGCGCGGCGCCAGATGCGGCTGGTGTCGAAATCGGCGTCGTAGGGCTCGCTGCCGATCGCGGTGGGATAGAACAGCAGTTCGGCCCCCATCAGCGCCATGATCCGCGCGCATTCGGGGAACCACTGGTCCCAACAGATGCCCACGCCAATGCGCGTGCCACCGACATCCCACACCTTGAACCCGGTGTTGCCGGGGCGGAAATAATACTTTTCCTCATAGCCTGGACCGTCGGGGATGTGGCTCTTGCGATAGGTGCCGAGGATCTCGCCGCCTGCGTCGATCATCGCCAAAGTGTTGTAGAAATGCTGACCGTCGCGCTCGAAGAAGCTGGTCGGGATCGCGACGTTGAGCGTGCGCGCCAGCCGCTGCATCTCGCGCACCGAGGCGCTGTCGCCCAGCGGCCGCGCCAGCGCGAACCGTGCCTCGTCCTCGATCGCGCAGAAATAGGGCCCGGCGAACAGCTCGGGTGGCAACACGATCCGCGCGCCCTGCCCCGCCGCCTGCTCGACCAGCGCAGCGACTGCGGCGATATTGTCTGCCTCGTCCGGGGCATTGAGCGCGAGCTGGAGCGCGGCGACGGTGATTTCACGCATCGCCGCGCCCTATCAGCGCCGCTTGCGGAACAACAGCGTCATACGATCGGATTCGCCGACGGCCTTCAATGCCTCGCGCTTGGTCCGCAGCACCGGCGGTAGCTCCCACACGCCTTCGGGATAGTCGGCGGTGTCCCTCGGGTTGGCGTTGGCCGCGCTCTTGCCGACAAAATTGAAGCCGTTGATTTCCATAAACTTGATCACGTCGGCCTCACGCAGATAGCCCTTGCTTCCATCGGTATAAGCGAACGGCGCATTGGCTTTCGCGCGGTGCTGCTCGATGCCGAGCAGCCCGCCATCCTTGAGCAGCGCGCGCATCGCCTTCACTTCGCTGTCGGCGATGTTCCAGCGCAGCAGGTTGTGCATCATCCGCGCGACGATGATCCGGTCAAAGGTGCCCTTTTCGGCTTCGGGCACGGCGTCCAACGTCATCGCTGCAAAGCGGTCCGCGGGCTGTCCTGACCAGCCCGCGACCTCGGCGGGATACTTGGCCGCTCCGTCGCGGATGCCCTGCTGCGACTTTTCGTTGAAGGGCCCCGACAGCGGATTGAAATACAGCCCGACCAGCTTGCCCTTGGGGCCCAGGTACAGCCCGAGCAGGCGCGAGTACCAGCCGCCGCCTGGCGCGTATTCGCCGACTTTCATGGTTGGGGAAATCTGAAAGAAGCTCAGCGTCTCGGCAGGCTTGCGGAACGCGTCGCGGGCGCGGTCCTCGTTGCGCCGCGGATCGGCAATCGCGGCAGCGAGCGCCGGGTCGGTTGCCGTCGCAGACATGTGATGATCGGCCAAAGCGGGCGCGGAAACAGACGCAAGAAGCAGCGAGGCGGCAACCAAAATAAGGGAAGTGCGCATGACGAACCAGGCTCCGAAGAAACGATCTTGCCAGCCTAGCGATGGACCTGTCGATGACAAGCGCGCGCCGCGTACCTATCTTTGCCGGGCGAAATGAGAGGACGACATATGGCGAGCGAGACGGCGATTGTGGCGGGCGGGTGCTTCTGGTGCACCGAGGCGGTGTTCCGCGACGTGATCGGGGTGAGCGAGGTTGAGAGCGGCTATATCGGTGGGCGCGATGCAAACCCGACCTACAAGGCGGTTTGTGGCGGAGCGACCGGGCATGCCGAGGCGATCCGGGTGACTTTCGATCCAGAGGTAATAGCCCTATCCCAACTGCTCGACGTGTTCATGGGCACCCACGATCCAAGCCAGCTCAACCGTCAGGGCAACGATGTCGGAACGCAATATCGCTCGGCGATCTTTCCGCTCGACGATGCCCAGCGCGCCGAGGCCGGGGCGGCGATCGAGCGCTGGAACTGCGATCATCCAGGAAGCCGCGCGGTCACGACGATCGAGGGGCCTGCGCCATGGTATCCGGCAGAGGGCTATCACCAGGAATACTGGGAGGGCGAAGGCCAGCGCAATCCGTATTGCCAGGCGACGATTCCGCCCAAGCTGCTGAAGCTGCGCAAAAGCTTTGCGGCGAAGGTGAAGTCGGCTTGAGGTTCTGAGTCACGCCGTCCAGCGGGCGATGTAGAAACCGTCCATTCCGCCGGTTTCGCTGAGCATTCCTGGATCGGTGCGCAAGGTCCCATCGGGGCTTGGAAGCAGCCCTGCAGGGAGTTCCTCGGCGAGGATCGGGTGGCGGGTGAGCGCGACTGCGGCGGATTGCGCCTCGCCCTCTTCGTGTTCGAGCGAGCACACCGCGTAGATCAACGTGCCGCCGGGCGCGAGCCAGGTGGCGGCGCGGGCGAGCAGCGCGGCTTGCAGTTCGGCCATCTCGGCGATCTGCGGCGCGGCGATGCGGTGGAGCACGTCGGGGTGGCGGCGGCAGGTTCCGGTAGCGGTGCACGGCGCATCGAGCAGGATTGCATCGAACCGGTCGGTGGGTTCCCAGGTGAGCGCGTCGGCGATCACGATCGTGGCGCTCAGCCCGGCGCGGGCGAGGTTGGCTTCGAGCCGCTCGAGCCGACGGGTGGACTTGTCGAGCGCGGTCACGTGCCAGCCTGCCGCAGCAAGCTGCATCGTCTTGCCGCCGGGCGCTGCACACAGATCGAGCACGCGGCAGCCTTCTCCGGGGCCGAGTAGGCGGACAGGGATGCTGGCAGCGATGTCCTGAACCCACCAGGCGCCTGCGGCAAAACCGGGCAGCGCCTCGATTGCGGTGCCGCGCGGCAAGCGGACGTGGCCCGGCGCGAGCGACACACCGCCCAGCCGTTCGCACCAAACTGCGGTTTCGCCCGCGTCGCGCAGGTTGAGGTCGAGCGGCGGGGGTTGAGCCAGCGCAGCGGCGATCGCGCTCGTTCGGCCAGGATGCGCCTTGTCCCACCGCGCTGCGACCGCTTCAGGCAAGCTCGGCTGGGCAGGCAACTGCGCCTCGCGCCGCAACAGCGCCGAGAATACCCCGTGCGCCAGCCGCCGTGGCCCTCCCGTTAGCAACGGCAGCCCAGTGGCGATCACCGCGTGCGCGGGGGTGCCCAGGCGCAGGGTCTGGGCGAGCATCAGCCGCAGCACGCTGCGCGGCTTGGCATCCTGGGCCAGCACTTGCGCGGTGGCGCTGTCGATCAGCGCGTCGAGATCGACCAGCCAGCGCAGGCTTTCCGCCGCGATCGCCAGCGCCAGCGCGCGATCTTCGCCGCGCAGCCCGCGCGACGCGGCATTGCCAGCCTGCTCCAGCGTCTCGCCCCGGCGCAGCACCGCGTCGAGCAAGCGCAGCGCCGCACGCCGCGCGGGCAGGCCGGGAGGATCGGGGATCGTGGTCATTTGCGCGGCGCTAGAGGCAGCAATGCATGAAGGCAATTGCGCCGCGCCCCGTCCACCCCCACATTGATGCTATGCAACGCGCCACCCAACGCCCCGCCGGTTTGAAAAAGCCCTCCCACTGGACCAATCCTCCGGTGCCCGAACCGCGCGCGGTGGAGCCCCCGACCGACCCGCTGGATCCCACCCGCTTCGGTGATTGGGAAAACAAGGGAATCGCCATCGATTTTTGAAGCACCGCACAGACGGTTGGGCCAAGCCGCTGGGAGCGATTACTCGAATATCTCGCTGTGCGGCAGGCTTATGCCCAGCATCGGCAAGGCAAGGTCGCTACCGGCTGGCAACCATGCCGCGTCACGGGCGGCTGAGGTATCCACCACCCGCGCTCGCTCGGTTTCGGGATCGACGAAAACGACGGCCTTGAGTCCGGGCAGACAGCGGTATTCCGCTAGTTTGGTGATCTGGTCGTTCGAAGCGGTCGAGGGCGACAGCACTTCAAAAACGACACGCGGCACACCAAGCAGTTTCGCCTCGTCCATAACGTCCCCAATGTCGTCACGGCAATAGGCGCTGACGTCGGGAAATCGGATCGATTCCTCACCGGTGCGGACCGCGAGGTCGGAGCCGTAGAGTCGGCATCCGCTTCCGCGCAGGCGAGTAATGAGCGCTGCAATAAGGTTGGCGGCGATCGCGGCATGGCGCGGCGATCCACCAGCCCTCATCAGGATCATGCCGTCGACCAGTTCCGCCTTCGCCTCGCCAAGGTCCATCACCAGAAACTCGCGGACGGTGACGCGGCGGTAGGCGGGATCGAGGGCGAGACTGGCCATCGCAACAATGTAGTCGCTTTACCCGCATAGCAAAAGGGGCCGGAGGATTGCTCCCCCGGCCCCGTTTTTGCGTAACAACGTGGTCGGCTGGATCAGAAGTCCATGCCGCCCATGCCGCCCATGCCGCCGCCGCCCATGCCGCCCATCGCCGGCTTGTCGTCGGGCCGGTCGCTGATCGCCGCTTCGGTGGTGATCAACAGACCCGCGACCGAGGCCGCATCCTGCAGCGCGGTGCGAACCACCTTGGTCGGGTCGATCACGCCGGCCGCGGTCAGGTTCTCGTAAACGTCGGTCGCGGCGTTGAACCCGCGCAGTTCGTCGTTCTCGCGCAGCTGGTTGCCGGCAACCACGGCGCCGTCATGGCCGGCGTTCTCGGCGATCTGGCGCAGCGGGGTCTGGATCGCCTTGCGGACGATGTCGATCCCGCGGGTCTGATCGTCGTTGATGCCCTTCATGCCTTCAAGCGCCTTGGTTGCATAGAGCAACGCGGTGCCGCCGCCTGGGACGATGCCTTCTTCGACCGCGGCGCGGGTGGCGTGAAGCGCGTCGTCGACGCGATCCTTGCGCTCCTTGACCTCGACCTCGGACGAACCGCCAACCTTGATCACCGCAACACCGCCGGCCAGCTTGGCAAGACGCTCCTGGAGCTTCTCCTTGTCATAGTCGCTGGTGGTGGTCTCGATCTGGGCACGGATCTGCTCGACCCGGGCCTTGATGTCGTCGGCATTGCCGGCGCCATCGACGATCGTGGTGTTGTCCTTGTCGATGGTCACGCG
>JANMPV010000440.1:0-1944 GCA_031370045.1 Novosphingobium sp.
GCACGCGACAGCGCGATTTGAGACAGCTCCAGCTGAGAGCCGACGAGCGCCACCCGGTCGGTCTCGCCAGCTTTAAACGACGTCTCGGCCTTCCGAAGCTGATTGTTCTGTTCGGCGAGGAGCGCTTCCACCGCGATAAGCTTTTCGCGGCTCGCGCGATAGGTGGCGAGCGCCACCTCGATCTCGCCGATGGCGCGCGCCTGCGTGGCGTCGAAGTTCGCGGCGGCCTGAACCCGACGCGCCCGGGCTTCGGCAACGGGTCCTTCGTTCTGATTCAAGACAGGCAAGACAAGCGACAGCCCGACCGACCATTTCCGCGCACCCTGGTCCCAGGTGTAACCCGGACCGAGATGGACGTCGGGAAACTGTTTGGCGATTTCGAGTTGCAGCGCGCTCTGGCTCGCTGCGAACTCTGCCAGCGATCCGTGAACGTCGCCGCGATTGAGCAATGCCTGCCCACGCACTTCGCTCGTCGGCACCGCGGGGGATTGAGTCAACGGATACGGCGCGATCGCGACCTTTTCCAGCGCCTCGCTGCTCAAGCCCAGGGCGCCAGCCAACCGGGTTCGCGCGTCGGACTGAAGTCGTTTTGCGTCGTTGAGTGCCAGGGTGCTTTGAGTCAGCGCGATCCTCGCCAGCGTGACCTCGGGCGTGGAAGCCATCCCGACAGCGAGGCGAAGTTCCAGCAGCGTCACATTGGTCTGCTGCAAGCGCTGCTGCCCGAGCAAGACCTCGTGCGTCCGCAGCGCGATGTGCAGGTCCAGCCATGCACCGCGGACGCGGCTCCTGACCTGCCAGGCGGTGCTGACGATGGCAACACGCGCCGCTTCCGAGAGATGCTGCGCCTGCACGATGCGATAGCCGCGTTTGCCGGCGGTCTCGATCGGGATGTCCAGGTTCAACCCGAGTGTCCACGGCGAGCTGCCGCTGGGGGTGTCCGCGTTGCGCTGGACGTTGGCGTTGATCGTGGGATTGGGTCGCATGCCGGCGGTCAGCTCTCCGGCCTGTGCTACGCCCCACTTCGCTCGCGCGACATCAAGATCGGGGTGGTAGTAGTAGGCCGCGAGGGTCAGCAGCTCGAGGTCCCACTGCGACGGCGGCCATGCGGCGAGTTCGCGCTTGGTGTTGCGTTCAATGAATGCGCGCAACTCCGGATCGTCGAGCGTGCGCGACTCGTAGGCGGCGGCGCTTGCAGCCGGCGAAATCGATTGCGGCTTGAAACTGGCGCAGCCGCCGAGTGCTAGCGCGGCCGCGCAGAAAATGCTGGTGACTCTCATGGTTTGGAGCGTTCGTTAGCGGTGAAAGTCATTCGGATTGGAAGGTTGTGAGGCGCGAAGCGAGACGCGCCACGGCGCTCGAACCCGCCTGCATCGATGGGCTGGACTCTCGCTCGACCGCCGTCTGCACCCCGCCCCGGCGGTCGCTCGTGGCACGATGACCCTCGGATTGAGTTGCCGAGCATCACATGGTGCCGGCGCAGTGTTGCCGATGCCTTGTTAAGTTCGCGTTATGACGCATGAGGTGTACGACGCTGCCTGCGGAATATGAGGGCGGCCTCGAATCGAATCTGAAAGTGCATGGTGTTGAACCTCCGAAAAGCAGTGATGCCGATCCTGACCGCAGAGGTGCTGACGAGTTCGGCCCCCGGCGCCCTGGCCGCCGAAACGAACTCGGGCACCGCGCATGACGACGCGCCCCGCATCCAAGCCTTGCCTGCGCGCGTGACTGTCGGCTTCGAGCGATTGCGATTGCCAGGCGACGAGCCCCTGGGCCTGCTCGGCGCGAGCTACGTCGTGGAACTCGCGCCTGGTTGGTGGGTCGGGCCGGCGCTCTACGGGGCGGCGACCGGCCGGCGCGGCGGTCTGTTCACATGGGGTGCCGAGGGCGAGCGGCGCTGGCACCTCGTCGATCGATGGGAACTCGTCACGGGCTTGTACGTCGGGG
>JANMPV010000514.1:0-2468 GCA_031370045.1 Novosphingobium sp.
GGCGCAGCGGCAGGGTCAAGCTGGCTTGCATAGGAGACCGGGGCATGAAGTGGATCGTTGCGTACGTCGCCGCAGGGGTATCGTTCGGGGCGCTCGACGCGCTGTGGCTCGGGTGGGCGGGCAGGAACCTGTACCGACCCGCGCTCGGCGAGCTGCTCGCGCCCAGCTTTCGCCCGGCCCCGGCCATCGCCTTCTACCTGCTGTATATCGCCGCGCTGGTGTGGTTCGCGGTGCGCGCGGGGCACGCTGGCGGGATTGGCATGGCCGTGCTCAACGGCGCGCTGCTCGGCGCGATCTGTTATGCCACTTATGACCTGACCAACCAGGCGACGATGAAAGTCTGGCCAATGCATGTGACGCTGATCGACATCGCCTGGGGCGCGTTTGCCAGCGCTGCGGCGGCCGGTGTGGGTTGCTGGGCGGCTTCGCGGTTCGGGTGATCGCATGTTCATCGGACACTTTGCCCCCGCCCTTGTCGCCGCGACGCATTCGCGCGCGCCGAAACTCGCTACCCTGTTCGTCGCCGGGCAACTGGTCGATTGGGGTTTCTTCGCGCTGCTGCTGACGGGGGCGGAGAAAATGCGCGTCACGCCGGGGATTACGGCGATGAACCCGATGGACCTTTATCACATGCCCTACACCCACAGCCTGGTTGGCAGCATGGTTTGGGC
The DNA here is from genome assembly GCA_031370045.1 of Novosphingobium sp. Classification (GTDB taxonomy): domain Bacteria; phylum Pseudomonadota; class Alphaproteobacteria; order Sphingomonadales; family Sphingomonadaceae; genus Novosphingobium. The sequence goes on from JANMPV010000514.1 coordinate 672, forward strand.
GCTGGGCTTTGCCGCGCTGGTCTGGCTGGCGCGACGCGACCGGGTTGCAGCGGGAATTGGGGGAGCGGTCGTGATGTCGCACTGGCTGCTCGATCTGCTCGTCCACCGCCCCGATCTGACGATTGCAGGATCGCCGCCTAAACTAGGGCTTGGGCTGTGGAATAACCCTGCTGTCGAGATGCCGCTCGAACTGGCGCTGACGTTTGGCGCGCTGGCTTTCTACCTCTCGCGAACCCGCGGTCCTGCCCTTCCCGCGATTGTCCTCGCGGCGATCCTCCTCGCGCTCCAGGCAGTCAACTGGTTCGGACCGGTGGCGACCGAAGTCACTGCGGCGACATCGCTGCTGGCGTTTTTCGCCTATGGCTTGGCGACTCTCGCCGCATGGTGGCTGGGGAAGACTCGCATCGGTGAGCCCGCCAAGGGGTAGCCCCGCCCTCGCCCCCCCGCTATGCGCGCGGCATGGCCAATATCACCCCCGAAGTCGTCGCCGCCCACGGGCTGTCCGAGGAGGAATACGCCAACGTCCTCCACGCGCTGGGGCGTGAGCCGAACCTGCTCGAGCTGGGTATCTTCTCGGTGATGTGGTCAGATCACTGCTCGTACAAATCCAGCCGCCTCCACCTCAAGAAACTGCCCACCGAGGCACCGTGGGTGATCTGCGGGCCGGGCGAGAATGCCGGGGTGATCGACATCGGCGACGGGCCAGACGGGACCAAACTGGCCTGCATTTTCAAGATGGAGAGCCACAACCACCCCAGCTATATCGAGCCGTATCAAGGCGCGGCGACCGGCGTGGGCGGCATCCTGCGCGATGTGTTCACGATGGGCGCGCGGCCGATCGCCAACCTCAACGCGTTGCGCTTCGGCAACCCCGATCACCCCAAGATGAAGCATCTGGTGCAAGGCGTGGTCGCGGGGATCGGCGGGTACGGCAACTGCGTCGGGGTGCCCACGGTGGGCGGCGAAACCAACTTCCACCCCTCCTATGACGGCAACATCCTGGTCAACGCGATGACCGTGGGCGTCGCCGATCAATCCAAGATCTTCTATTCGGCCGCGACCGGGCTGGGCAATCCGATCGTTTACGTCGGCAGCAAAACCGGACGCGACGGGATCCACGGCGCGACGATGGCCAGCGCCGAGTTCGACGAGAATTCGGACGAGAAGCGCCCAACGGTGCAGGTCGGCGATCCGTTTACCGAAAAGCTGCTGATCGAGGCCTGTCTCGAACTGATGGCGACCGACGCGATCGTCGCGATCCAGGACATGGGCGCGGCGGGGCTGACCAGCTCGAGCGTCGAGATGGCGAGCAAGGGCGAGGCTGGTATCCGCCTGAACATGAACGCGGTCCCCTGCCGCGAAGAGGGGATGACCCCTTACGAAATGATGTTGTCGGAATCGCAGGAGCGGATGCTGATGGTCCTCAAGCCCGGCAAGGAGCCGATGGCCGAAGCGATCTTCCGCAAGTGGGAACTCGATTTCGCGGTGATCGGCGAAGTCACCGATACCGGGCACATGGTGCTCGAATTCGACGGCCAGGTGGTGTGCGACATACCGCTCGGGCCGCTGGCCGACGACGCGCCGCTGTATGACCGGCCCTATTTGACTCAGGCCGAATACAAGGTGTGGGCGAATGTCGCGCCGCTGGGCGACATTCCCGAAAGCACTGACATCGCCGCCGATCTGCTCAAGCTGATGGCCTGCCCCGACCTCGCCTCGCGACGCTGGATTTACGAACAATACGACAGCCAGGTCGGTGCCGACACCTTGCAGAAATCAGGCGGCGACGCGGCGGTG
>JANMPV010000542.1:0-1509 GCA_031370045.1 Novosphingobium sp.
GCCAGAATCGCGTCGCCACGTTCGATCTCATGCGTCAGCAGCCATTCGAGCAGCGCGCCGAGCTGGGCCCAGTTCTTGCTGCCTTCGCCCGCGGCCAATTCGTACCAGTGGGAAGCGAACCCCGCGTTTGCGAATGATGCCTCTACCGGCGCCCGCCAGAATTGCGCGACGTTGGTGTCGGTAACGATCATCACCTCGCGCTTGCGCAGCAACGGCACGCAGTGGCTCGCCGCGTCGGCGAGCAAGCCCGCGCCGATCCTGACGTCATAGCGTCCACCTGGGGTTTCGACCGCGATTACTGCCATAATTCCAACCCCCTCAGAATCGCCGCCACCGTCCGCTGGTGCGGGCCGGGCCGACTTGCAACACGGATCGGGGCTTCGTGATAGAACGGCTCGCGCTCGGCCTTGAGCCGTTCGATCGTCTCGCGCGGATCGCCCTGGCGCAGCAACGGACGATTGGCGTTGCGCCCGACCCGGTCGAGCAGCGTATCGACATCGCAGTCCAGCCACACTGCGATGCCGCGTTCGAGGATCAGCGCGCGCGTCGCCGGATCGATGAACGCACCACCGCCGGTGGCGATGACGCTGCCCGCTGCCGTGTTCCGCTCGTTCAGCAGCCGCGCGATCACCCGTCGTTCGCCACTGCGAAAATAGTCCTCGCCGTATCGCTCGAAGATTTCGGCAATGCTCATCTGCGCCGCCTCCTCGATCGCTTCGTCGGCATCGACGAAGCCGTACCGCAGCACCGCAGCGAGGCGCCGGCCGACGCTGGTCTTGCCTACCCCCATCATCCCCACGAGCACCACCGGCCGGTCGATCCGGCGCGCCAGGGCCTCGATTTCGACCGGGCTGGGGGTGCTGGCTTCGGGGTGGGAGGGTTCGGGCATTGCGGCGCCGCGTATAGTTGGGCTAGGCAGCGGCGCAAGCACGGGTGCGGCATCCGCCAAGTGACCGCCCCCGCAAACGCTTTATGAGGCCGCGTGAGTCGCAAGATATGGATTTGGATGCTGGCGGCGCTGGCTCTGGCAGCGCTCGTCGCCTGGGCTTGGATCGACGGAGGACTGCGGCAACGCGAATGGATCGAACAGCCGATCGAACTGCCGGCGGACGGCCGGTGAGGTCCGTGAGGATGCGTGCGCGCGCCGTATGGCTTGCGGGAGGACTGATCGCGGTCAGCTCGGCGATCGCGGTCGCGCAGGATGCGCCCGAATCGCTTTTGCCACCGGGTTTCGACCAGCCAGCACCGACCCCGGCTCCGACCCCGCGTGCCAGTGCGCGGCCCGCCCCGGCGCCGGGCGGGGGCAGCACTGCGGTGCCCGTGATTCAGCCACTGCCGGGAGCCGGCGCGGCTCCGCGGGCGCCCACTGGACGTTCGATTGCCGACCAGCTCGATCCAGCGCTGCTCCAGCAACTGATCGACGCACAGCGCCCGCGTGCCGATATTCCCGCGCAGGAGGCGCGCAGCCTGACCCGCGCCGGGCTGCTCGACAAGAGCGAGGGTGGCTTT
>JANMPV010000047.1:0-2805 GCA_031370045.1 Novosphingobium sp.
GCTGATCGCCTATCGGGGTGATTGGCTGCTGACAAGGTGGCCAGACGCAACTGGTCGCGCACTTTAGGGAATTTCTGGATACACTATGAGCTGGACCGACGAACGCATCGCCAAGCTGACCAAGATGTGGGAAGGCGGCGCAACCGCCAGCCAGATCGCCGAAGATCTGGGCGGGGTAAGCCGCAACGCGGTGATCGGCAAGGCGCATCGCCTGGGGCTCAAAGCCCGCCCCTCGCCGGTCAAGCCCAACGATAAGAGCGAGGCTCCGGCCCCCAAGGCCGCGCCCGCCGCCGCCCGAGCCGCGCCAACGCCAAAGCCCGTCGCGCCGCCGCCCGCGCCACGCCCTTCGACCTCGACGGTGACATTCTCGTCCGACCCGGCGGTGCCGACCCCATCCGGGCCGACCCCGACGTATGCCACGCCTTCGGTCCCGGTCCCGCCGCCCAGCGGCCAGCGGGTGGTCTCGGTCGGCCCCGGCGGGTTCCTCCGCCAGGGCCCGGGCGACCAGCAGGCGCCGATCCCGCCAGCCCCGCCGCGCCGTCTGGTCCCGGCCAAGCCGAGCGCCGAGATGGCGACCAAGACCAGCCTGCTCGAACTCAACGAGCGGATCTGCCGCTGGCCGATGGGCCACCCGGGCGAGGCCGACTTCCACTTCTGCGGGGTCAAGGTAAACCCGGGCTTCCCGTATTGCGTCGAGCATTGCGGGCGTGCCTATCAGGCGCAACTGCCGCGCGGACATCGCCGCCCGCCCCCGCCGCTGCCGTTCGGCGGCCCCCGCGTCCGCTGATCGTAACGCCGTGACCGCGGAACTGGCGCGGCGCGGTTTCGGCCAGCTTCTCGGTTTGATCGCGCTTGCCGGGCTTGCGCTGCGCCTCGCCTGGGGCGCAGTGCGCGGTGGCGAGCGATTCTTCGACGACGGCTACACGTTGTTCTTCACCCTCGCCCACCAGCTTGCCGCAGGGTACGGCTATGCCTTTCCCGGCGAGCCACCGACCGCATTCCGGGTGCCGTTCTATCCGCTGTTCCTGGCCGCGCTGACCAGAGGCGAGCCGCACTACGCGCCGGTACTGGTGGCGCAGGCGCTAGTCTCCACGGGCACAGTGGTGGTGGCCGGGCTGCTCGCGCGGAGCTGGTTCGGTCCGCGCGCCGGGCTGATCGCGGCAGGCATTTGCGCGCTCTATCCGTATTATGTGCTCCACGACGTGACCTTGCAAGAAACCGGGCTGTTCACCTTCCTCGCCGCGCTGGCGACGTGGCTGGCGGTGGGCGCGCGGGAACGCGGTTCGTTTGCGTTGGCGGCGCTGGCCGGGCTGGCGCTGGGCACGGCGATCCTGACCCGCGCTACCTTGGCGCCGTTCGCGCTGTTCGTCATCGCCTGGCTGGCTCTACCCCAAGCTAGCTGGCGCCCCTCGCGGCGGGGCATCGTGATGAGCCTGAGCTGCCTTGCCGCCACGCTCGTGACCCTGTCGCCATGGCTGGTGCGCGCGCATGACCTGACCGGGCGGTGGACGCTGGGCACCGAATTCGGCGCGGCGGTGTTCGCGGGCAATCATCCGCTGACCTTCAGCCATTTCCCGCGCGAGAGTATCGACCTCAGCCGCGCCGCGGCATTCGCCTCGCTCGGTACCGCCGACCGCACCGAACTCGCGCGGCTCCAAGGCGACGAGGTGGCGCAGAGCGACTGGTATCTGGCGCGCGGTCTGGAATGGATCGCCCACAATCCCGGCGCAACACTCGTGGGAATGGCGCGCAAGCTTGTCGCCGCATTCGGTCCGCTGCCAGTGCCGCGCCACGGACTGCTTGGCGATTCGGTGCATGCGCTGAGCTTCTTCCCCATCCTGCTGCTCGCGCTGGCGATGCTGTGGCACCGCCGCCGCGAGTGGCGCGAGGATGCGCCGGTCTACGCGCACCTTGCGACGTTTGCCGCAATCACCGCGGTGCTGTGGGCGCAGACCAGCCACCGCTCGTACCTCGACCTCTATCTGATCGTGTTCGCCGCAGGAGCGCTCGACCGGTTGTGGATCCGCTTCGGGTCGGCGCGCGCCGCAACCGGTGATGCGCAAAATGCACGCGCAGAGTGGCACGATCTGGCCTAACACAGACTGTGGTGGCATGGTTCGCCACCCAGGGGTTTTCGATGATCGATCCCACCGCACTGCTCCTCGCCCGCGCCCAGTTTGCGTTCACGGTGAGCTTTCATTTCATCTTCCCGGCGTTCTCGATCGGGCTGGCCAGCTTCCTCGCGGTGCTCGAAGGGCTGTGGCTCAGGACCGGCAAAGAACTGTACCTCGATCTCTACCGCTATTGGCTGCGGATCTTCGCGGTCGCGTTCGCGATGGGCGTCGTTTCGGGCGTGGTGATGAGCTACGAGTTCGGGACCAACTGGGCGGTGTTTTCGGACAAGGCGGGCGGCGTGATCGGGCCGTTGATGGCCTACGAGGTGCTGACCGCGTTCTTCCTCGAGGCCGGGTTCCTGGGGGTGATGCTGTTCGGGATGAAGAAGGTCGGCAAGGGGCTGCACTTCACCGCGACCTGCATGGTTTCGGTGGGCACCGCGTTCTCGGCGATCTGGATCCTGAGCGCCAACAGCTGGATGCACACCCCGACCGGCTACCTTATCGGCCCCAACGGCGAGTTCCTGCCGGGGCCGAGCTGGCTGGCGATCATCTTCAACCCCAGCTTCCCGTTCCGCTTCGCCCACACCGTGACCGCCGCTTACCTCACGACAGCGCTGGTGGTCGGCGGGGTCGGTGCGTGGCACCTGCTGCGCAAGAACGACACTCCGCAGGTGCGCACGATGTTCTC
>JANMPV010000061.1:0-2744 GCA_031370045.1 Novosphingobium sp.
CCAGTCGTCGGCCACCGCCTCGCACGCCAGCACCGCGATCGGGTGCGGGCGCAATCGCGCGTTGAGCGCCTCCATCAGCCGAAACGGCGCGATGTCCTTCTCAACATCGATATGCGCGCGCATCGCCAGCGCATGGACCCCGGTGTCGGTTCGCCCCGCAGCGTGGAGCGTGACCCGCTCGCCCAATACCGCAAACGCCGCATCCTCGACCGCCTGCTGCACGCTCGGCCCATGCGGCTGGCGCTGGAGGCCCATGAACGGCGTGCCGTCGTATTCGAGGGTGAGGGCGAAGCGGGTCATCGGATGGGGCTGGGGTGAGGCGTGGCCTTCGACAAGCTCAGGCTGAGCGGACCTTTGAATCGGTTCCATCCTAACCCCCGCTCATGCTGAGCCAGTCGAAGCACATAAGACAACATCAGCCCAAGTTCGTCCCCGGCGAGACCGCCCGACCACGCAGAAACGCCGCCGTCTCCATCGCCGGACGTCCCGCGCGCTGGATGAGCGTGGGTTGGATCGAGCCGGCCCCGCAGGCGATTGTCAGTCGGTCGTCGAGAGTCACCCCTGCTACACCCTCGCCCTCGAACACTTCCGCGGCCAAGATCCGATACCGCTCGCCCTCCAGCTCGAACCAAGCTCCCGGCGAGGGCGCAAATGCGCGCACTTGGCGTGTGACCTGCTCGGCCGGCTGGCTGAAATCCAGCCGACTCTCCGCCTTGTCGATCTTGCTGGCGTAAGTGACCCCCTCTTGGGGTTGGGCAACCGGCGGGTGGCTCGGCAAGTCGGCCAACACCTCCGCCAGCAGTCGCGCCCCCACACCAGCCAACTCACCGATCAGCTCGCCCGCCGGCTTGCCGCCGACAGCCACCGCTGCTCGCTTCAGCACTGGCCCGGTATCCAGCCCTGCTTCCATCTGCATAATGCAGACCCCAGTCTGCGCATCCCCCGCCAGAATCGCCCGCTGTATCGGTGCCGCCCCGCGCCACCGCGGCAACAGCGAGGCATGAACGTTGAGGCAGCCCAGTCGCGGCGCGTCGAGCACCGCCTGCGGCAGGATCAGGCCATAAGCCGCGACCACCGCAATGTCGGCATCCAGCGCGGCGAATTCCGCTTGCTCGTCCATGCCCTTGAGCGAGGCCGGATGGCGCACGGCGATTCCCAGACCTTCGGCAGCCACGTGCACCGGCGATTTGCGGTCCTGCTTGCCCCGCCCCGCAGGACGCGGCGGCTGGGTGTAGGCGGCAACCACCTCGTGCCCTGCTGCGACCAGCGCCCGCAGTGTCGGCACCGCGAACTCGGGCGTGCCCATGAAAACGACGCGCATCGGCACCTTTCCGTTTGCTTGCGCGCGCCCTATCTGGCGGGTGATGGCATCGCAAGAGATCGAGACACTCAGCGCCGCGCTGGCCAAGCTTCCCGGGCTCGGCCCGCGTTCGGCGCGGCGTGCGGTGCTGTGGCTGATCAAGCGGCGTGAAACTGCGCTGGTCCAGCTCGTCCAGGCCCTAAACGCGGTCCACGGTGCGCTGGTCGAGTGCTCGACCTGCGGCAACGTCGATACCCGCGATCCGTGCGCGATCTGCGCCGATCACCGCCGCGATGCGCGCCAGTTGTGCGTGGTCGAGGAAGTGGCCGATTTGTGGGCGCTCGATCGCGCGCGGCTGTTCACCGGGCGCTACCATGTGCTGGGCGGGCGACTTTCCGCGCTCGACGGGGTCCGGCCCGAGGACATCGCCATCGGCCGCCTGATCGAGCGTGTTGCGCAAGGTGGGATCGACGAGGTGGTGCTCGCCACCAACGCCACGCTCGAGGGCCAGACCACCGCGCACTACATCGCCGAGCGACTCGAGGGCTACCCCGTACGCCTCACCCAGCTCGCCCACGGCCTTCCGGTGGGGGGCGAGATCGATTACCTCGACGAAGGCACGCTGGCGCAGGCGCTGCGGGCACGGAGGCCGGTCGGGTAAATTGTAACCTTGGCCAAAACCTTGCCGAATCTGCCTCGCGCGATTATCTGGCGACAATGGCTATCCGTGAAATCCTCGAAATTCCCGATCCCCGGCTCAAACTGATCTCTAGCCGCGTCGAAACCTTCGACGACGAGTTGCGTGACCTTGCCGCCGACATGCTCGAGACGATGTATGACGCCCCCGGTATCGGCCTCGCCGCGATCCAGGTCGGGGTGCCGTTGCGGCTGCTGGTGATCGACCTGCAAGAGCCCGACGCGGATGCCGAACCCGAAGCATGCCATGCTCACGGTGGCGAAGCGCATTCTCACCAGCCGGTAAAGCACGCACCGCGGGTGTTCGTGAATCCAGAGATTATCGATCCTTCCGAAGAGTTTAACGTCTACAGCGAAGGCTGCCTCTCGGTTCCCGAGATCTACGCCGATGTCGAACGGCCAGCATCGATCCGCGCGCGCTGGCAAGATCTCGACGGCAAAGTTCACGAGGAAGCTATGGACGGCCTGTGGGCGACCTGCCTCCAGCACGAAATGGACCACCTCGAAGGCATCCTGTTCATCGACCACCTCAGCCGCCTGAAGCGGCAGATGGCGCTGAAGAAGCTGCAGAAACTGCGCCAAGCGGCGTAAGGCGCGCGCGGCTTGCAATGTAGGACTGCGCCGCGTAAGTTCGCGTTCCGTTCTCTTATTTGGACGCTTTCGTGAACCCGACTGTTCTTGCCCTGTTTGCGCTGATCGTCGGACTCGCGGCCGGGTTTGCGCTTGGCTGGGTGCTTGGCTCGCGTCC
>JANMPV010000079.1:0-3239 GCA_031370045.1 Novosphingobium sp.
GGGTGCGGATCGAGCCGTCGATGCGACGGCTGCCGATGGTGACCACCAGGCCACCCAGGATTTCGGGATCGACACTGGCTTCGATCTTGACCTCGCGGCCTTCGCGGGCCTTGAGCTTGGCCGCCAGTTCGCGGCGCTGGCTATCGTCGAGCGGGTGCGCGGTGGTAACTTGGGCAGTCATCTCGCCGCGCTGCGCGGCGGCGATGGCGACAAAGGCGCGGGCACTGTCGGGCAGCTTGGCGAGGCGGCGGTTGTGCGCGAGCACGCCGAGAAAGTTGCGGGTCAGTTGGGACAGCCCGAGCAGTCCGGCGACTGCATCCACCGCCTTGGCGGCGGCCGCGCGCGAGATTTCGGGATTGCGGATCAGCCCGGCCAGATCGTCCGATTCGCGGATCGCCTGGCTCAGGTTGACCAGGTCGCCTTCGACCGCGCCGATCAGGTCGCGGTCCTTGGCCAGATCGAACAACGCCGAAGCGTAGCGCCCTGCCAAGCTGGCCGTAATGCCGCCGGAAAACTCCACGCGCAAAAATCCCCTATCGGATGACAGGTACCGTTGCTGGCACCACTGGCTGATCGAGGGCAGGGTGCGGCAGCCGGAAATCGGCGCTGCGGCCCGTCGTCGGGGGCGCGCATAGCGGCCATTGTGCTGCATTGCAAGATAGGCGGATCACCGCTGACCCGTGATCGCAGTGGGTCAGGATTGGGCGGTGATCGGCCATTCGCGATAGCTCACCAACTTGCCATTGGCGAGCCGCGCGTGGCCGACTTCGCTGAAGCCAAGCGCATCGTGGAAGGCGATCGAGCCGGGGTTGGCGGGCTCGAGATTGATTTCGCAAACGATGCGGCCATGCCCCGCCTCACGCGCCTTTTGCTCCAGCCGTTCATAGAGCTGACGGGCAAGGCCGCGGCCGCGCGCTTGCGCCGCAACGACAATCCGGTCGATATACACGAAGCTCTGATGGCGCGCCTTAAACCAGGCGAAGTTCGTGCCGTCGTAAGGCGCGTCCTGATCGAACGCGATGAGCAGGGCGTCGGGTGCCTCGCCCGGAGTCTCCCACCAGAACGCCATGCCAAGCATCGCCTCCAGCCTGGCGCGGTCGAGCGGCGAGGTTTCCGCCTCGTGCTGGGCATTGAGCCGCAGGATGCTCTCGATAGTCGCCACGACAATCCACTCCTGCGCTGTCTCCAGCTTGAGCCAATGGCTTTGACACGGTCGCAAGTTTCTGGCGATGGTCGCAGCGCTCGAGCCTCAATCAGAAAGCAAACCGAAACGATGGGCAGTACGATCTCGATCAGCATGGATGACGGCTATTCACTGCCCGTCTATCACGCCGTTCCCGAGGATCGGCGGCGCGGCGGGCTGGTTCTGGTCCAGGAAATCTTCGGGGTCACCGAACACGTCCGCGAGCTGTGCGACGAATATGCCAGCGAGGGCTACGAAGTGCTGAGCCCGGGTCTGTTCGACCGGGTCGAGCCGGGCTGCGCGCTGGGATATACCGGCACCGACTGGGAACGCGCGGTGGCCAGCGCGCGCGGAGAGCACGATTGGGAGCAAGGCTTGCGCGACACCCAGCGGTGTATCGACTGGTTGAAGCAGCAGGTTGGCCCGGTGTTCATCGTCGGCTACTGCTTTGGCGGGTCGGTCGCGTGGCGGATGGCGCAGACCAGCCCCGATCTGGCGGCGGCGTCGTGCTATTACGGCGGCTTCATCGCCACGCGGTTTGCGGACGAACCACCGCAGTGCGCCACGATCTGCCACTTCGCCGAATTCGACACGATGGTCGATTTCGCGGCGGTGGAAAAGCTGATCGCCAAGCAGCACCCGACCGCGCAGATTTTCGTTTACGAGGCGGGGCACGGATTCAACTCGGACCGGCGCAAGGACTACCATCCGCCCAGCGCCGACCTCGCGCTGGAGCGGACCTTGGCGCTGTTCAAGGCGTGCGGGGGGTAGAGCGACACCTCCGACCCCCCGAAACCCGCTCATCCCGAGCGAAGTCGAGGGACCAAGCCAAGCGCAGTCGAGGTTTCCAAGGTTGCAGGTTCTCGGCTTCGCTCGAACCAGCCCCTCGACTTCGCTCGGGATGAGCGGGATTTGTTTTAATTCAGCATTGGGTTGCCGGTGCCAATCTCACCGCGGCTGACACTTATAAACCAGCCGTTCGTTCGGCTTTGGCGGCAACAAGGCTTTGATCGACTGCAACCCGGCGCCGAATTCGCGCGCGGCGGGTTCGTCTACTCCGCAGGCCGGTGCCTTGACCGACGAACGCGCGGCGCGCGCAGCGCTCATCGCATCGAGTGCGAGCAGGAACCGTTCGACCTGATAGGTGCGCGTCGCAGGATCGTAGCGGTTGACCGAGACGGTCGCCTCGTCGTTTGGGGTCAGCACGCGCGACCAGCCGTCGTTGGCCAGGCCATACTGGGTGCGACCGTTGACGCAGCCGCGCGCGCTCCAGTTGAACTGGACGTCGGCGACTTGGGAGACGGTGGCACGGCTGCGTTCGGGATCGAACACGCACACGAATGACCCGGCTGCCGCTTCTGCCGATGTCGCTGTGACCGGGCGGGGTTCTGCGCTGGACACACTGGCTGCGGCCCGCTCGTCGATCGATGCCAATGGCGGGCGCAGGAGCCACACGACGACCGCCCCGAGCAACAGCGCGATTCCCGCAGCCCCCGCGATCAGTGCCTTGCGCCGATCTTCGCGCTGTTCGAGGACGAACGCGCTGCCGCCCGCAGCCAGCGCGGCGACCAGCAGCAGCGCGGCCAGCGCCATCCCGTTCTCGCGCTCGGCAATCACTTCCAGCTCGGCGCGGCGCTGGGCATCGGCGCGGGCCTTGTCGCTGGCTGCGCTGAGGCGCCGGGACTGTGCATCGCTTTGCGCTTGCTCTCCCGCCAGCCGCTGGTTTTCCGCGCGATCGAGTTCGGCCAGGCTGCGGCAGGGCATCGCTGCGATTCGCGGGGTCACCCCGGCCTCGCGCAAGAACCCGGTGACCTCGCGCAGCGAGACCGCAAAATAGAACTCCGAATCGGCACCCTCCGAGAGCGTCCCGAAGCTGTTGACCCCGATCACCCGCCCGCACGAATCGAGCAGCGGTCCGCCGCTGTTGCCGCTGCCCACCGGGGCGGTGTGGAGCAGCGTTTCGAACTGGCGCGACGATCGTCCCGCCGAGACATACCCGCGCGTCTTCACCGCGCTTTGCGGTTCGACGATTTCGGCCAGGCTGAGGCCCTGCGCC
>JANMPV010000067.1:0-3133 GCA_031370045.1 Novosphingobium sp.
GAAAAGATGGCGGTCGCCGATGCGCGCCACGCGGTCGATTTCGCCGAAGTGGTGGTGCTGCTGCTCGATGCCACCCGCGGCCTCGAACATCAGGACCTCAAGATCGCCAGTCTGGTGTTGGAAGAAGGCCGCGCGCTGATCGTGGCGATCAACAAATGGGATATCGCCGAAGACCCCAGCGGGCTGTTCAACGGCATTCGCTTCGCGCTCGACGAGGGGCTGGCGCAAGTCAAAGGTCTGCCCGTGCTCAGCGTCTCGGCGATCACCGGCAAAGGCCTCGACGACCTGATCCGCGCCGCCTTCACGATCCGCGATGCGTGGTCGAAGCGGGTTTCCACCGGTCAGCTCAACCGCTGGTTCGACCGCTCGCTGGAAGCCAACCCGCCGCCGGCACCGGGTGGTCGGCGGATCAAGCTGCGCTACATCACCCAGGCCAAGACCCGCCCGCCGGGCTTCATCCTGTTCGGCACCCGGCTCGACCAGTTGCCGATGAGCTATCAGCGCTATCTGGTGAACGGCATCCGCCGCGAGCTGGGGTTCCAGGCAGTGCCGGTGCGGTTGACGCTGAGGAGCGCGAAGAACCCGTTTGACACCAAGGATTAGGCTCTAGCGGCGAAACGGCGCGATCTGCCCATAGGTCAACGAACGCCACAGCCATTCGAGCGGGCCGAAACGGAATCGCGCGAGCCACGGCTTGCTCCAGGCCAGCATCAGTATCCAGCCGAGCAGCACGAAGCCCATCAGCGGAAACCGGCCCACGCTGGCGAACCAGCCGAGCCCCCAGCCGTGGAATATGAAGGCCATCACCAGCGAAGTCGCGATGTAGTTGGAAAACGCCATCCGCCCGCAGGCTACCAGCCGTTGGCCCAGCGCCGTCGGCGCGAACCGCCGCGCCAGCAGAACGGCGAGCGCGGCATAGCCGATGGTACTGGCCAGCCGACCCACCGCGGCGGGGCCGAGCCACACGAACAGGGTCAGCGGCAGCGCAAACTGCTCGCGCCACAGCCACCACGCCAGCGGCACGGTCAGCGCCAAGCCTGCGCCGATCCCCCCCGTTGCCCAGCGCCGCAAGCGCGCGCCGTCCCACGTACCGGCGAACAGGCCTGACTTGAACAGAGCCATTCCGATCAGCATTAGCGGGATGGTCTCGAACCAGCTCATCGCCACGGTGGTGAGCGGGTCGGTCCAGTTGTCGCGGACCATGTACGCGACGTGTTCGGGCCAGGGCAGCAGCGTCGCGGCAATTTCGGCTTGGGCTTCGGTGCCATAGTCTTTGGCGATGCTTGCAGAGTCGATCGCAGCGGTCAGGGAGCCGAGCGTGAGAATGCCCAGCGCGTAGATCGTCAACGCGGCAATCGTCAGCTGGCGCGGCCGCAAGTCGCGCATCGCCAGCGCGACGAACCCGCACATCGCATACAGGAACAGGATATCGCCCCACCACAGCAGGAAAAAGTGGGCAAGCCCGAACAGCGCCAGCCAGCCCAGGCGCCGCCGCTGGAGCGCAACCCCATCGCGACCAGCAGCCTCCGCACGATCGACGAACAGCAGCATGCTCGCCCCGAACAGCAGCGAGAACAATCCGCGAAACTTGCCGTCGGCGAACAGGAACAGTGTGAGCCAGGTCCAGTCGTCGGCGGTGCTGATCGGCGCAGTCGGCGCGCGCGGACTGACGTAGACGATCTCGGGCCAGGCAAACCCGGTGATGTTGAGCAGGAGAATCCCAAGGATCGCAATCCCGCGCACGAACTCGAGCGCGACGAGGCGGCCTTCGCGTCCGTCCTGTGTCAGCTTCCTAGCCCCCCACCGGAAGGCACCCCGCTACGCCCACTTTGGCGCAAGCGGCCAGAGCGTCGGCGCGCGACGCGAAGGGTCCGGTCTGGAGTTTGGTCAGCTTGCCCGCAGGAACGTAGAACGCTTGCCGCCCGCCCAGCGCAGGGTTGCCTTTCAACTTGGCCCACAGCGCCTGGGCGTTGCCCGAAACGCCGAACGCGCCAAGCTGGATGCGCCAGCCGCCGCTGGCCGGAGCGGGTACGACCAAGGCGGCAAGGCGCGCGGCCAAGGCCGGAACAGGGCTTGGCGGAATTACTTTGACAGCCACCGGTGCCGCCTTGAACGGCTGCGTAACCACCCGGACCGGCGAAACGACCGCCACCGGGTTGGCGTAATCGGCGCCCGCGGTAACCCGTTCAGGGCGCGGTGCGGCGACCGGGCTGAGCGGGGCTTTGCTGCCCAGCCCCAGCGAGGCCATCTGGACTGTCCGTTGGGCGCTGGCCTTGGCTTCGAGTTCGGCGGCCAGCGCCACCCCTTTCTGGCGCTGCTCGAGCGGCAGGGTCATGTCCATCGATGCCAGCGTGGCTTTGGCAACGTCCAGCCCCGCCGCAGCAGCGCGGGTCATCAGCGCATAGGCGCGGACCGGATCTTTGGGCACCAGATCGCCGTTGTAGTGGGCCACCGCGAGCACGTATTGCGCGCGCGGCTCGCCGCGTTCGGCCGAAGGCACCAGCCAGGCCATCGCCGCCTCGCGCCGCCCGGTCTGGAACAGCAGCAGGCCATACGTGTCCGCCGCCTGAAGGTGGCCCTGTTGCGCGGCCTTGAGGTAGAGTTCCTCAGCGCGCTTAAGATCGGGGGCGACGCCCTTACCCAGCTTGTAGGCCTGGGCAAGGTTGAACTGGGCGTCGGCATCGCCCGCTGCGCCAGGTTTCTGCCATTCGGCCACCGCGCGCGGATAGTCGCCGCGCGACCACGCATCGACCCCGTCCTTGACGCTGGCGTGCGCTGGGAGCGCAGACATGATCGCCAGCGCCGCAGCCGCTGCCACCAGCCGCCCGCTCAATAACCGCTGCGCCATCGTCGTCTTCCCATCCGGCCCTTCGCCGTCACAATGGCATAGTAAACTTGCCGTTAGCAAAGCCTTATCGCGGCGGCTTGGCGCGCAGCTCGCAAGAAGTGCCTCGCATCTTAACCCAAAATTAGGGGTGATCCCCGATACCGGCCTCCAAAGGACCGAATGGCATCTAGGGGGCAATACGTTGCGCGTTCTGGCATTGGCATCACAGAAGGGGGGATCGGGCAAGACAACCTTGTCCGGGCACCTCGCCGTCGAGGCCCAGCGCGCAGGCGCCGGTCCCGTCGT
>JANMPV010000071.1:0-2637 GCA_031370045.1 Novosphingobium sp.
GAGGCTTTCCAGCGCGGGGGTGGCGCTGGCGAGGATCACCGGGCAGGCTTCGAATCGCGCGCGCATCACCGCCACGTCGCGCGCGTTGTAGCGCACTCCGTCGTCTTGCTTGAAGCTGACCTCGTGCGCCTCGTCGACCACGATCAGGCCGAGGGCAGCGAACGGCAGGAACAACGCCGAGCGCGCGCCGACCACCACCTGAGCTTCGCCGAACGCGATGCTGCGCCAGGCGCGGCGACGCTCGGTCGATTTTAGCCCCGAATGCCATACCACCGGCGCGGTCCCGAACCGCGCGGCGAAACGGGCGAGGAAGTTTTCGGTCAGCGCGATTTCGGGCATCAGCACCAGCACCTGCCGCCCGCCCCGGATCGCCGCGGCGACGCCCTCGAAATAGGCTTCGGTCTTGCCCGAACCGGTCACTCCGTCGAGCAGGAACGGCGCGAATGCTGCCGCCTCGACCGCGGCGGTGAAGCGGTCGGCAGCGATTTGCTGGTCGCTGCCGAGCAGGGGTACGGCGTGATCGGGATCGGCACGGGGATAAGCCCGGTCGATGTCCACGCTGACCGCCTCGAGCAGTCCGGCATTGACCATGCCGCGCAGCACGCCCTCCGACACGCTTGCCAGCTCGGCCAGTTCGCGGATCGTCGCCTGCTCGCCCTGCAGGGCATCGAGCGCGGCGGCGCGCTGCGGGGTCAGGCGCGCCGGTTCATGACCGCTCAGGCGGTATTC
The DNA here is from genome assembly GCA_031370045.1 of Novosphingobium sp. GTDB lineage: Bacteria > Pseudomonadota > Alphaproteobacteria > Sphingomonadales > Sphingomonadaceae > Novosphingobium. The sequence goes on from JANMPV010000071.1 coordinate 730, forward strand.
GGTGACGGTGCCACCTCCGCGAAGCGCGCCGGTGCTTGAAAGCGCCATCCGCGCCACCGCAGCAAGCGGGGCAATATAATAGTCGGCGGTCCACTCGATCAGGCGCCGCAAGGGCGTGCGCAGTGGCGGAACCGGCAGGGCTTCGAGCAGCGGACGTAATCGCGAATCGGGAACATCGGTCGCGGGCAGGCGTTCCCCTTCCCAGACGATCCCCAGGATCTGGCGCGGACCCAGCGGTGCGGTGACCACGCTGCCGGGTTCCACCGTCATGCCCGTGGGCACGCGGTAGTCGAGCGGGCCAAGCGCAGCGTTGAAAATGAGGAGTCGGACGCGGTTCATTCGAGGCTCTTATATGGGGGCAAGCCGCGCGCAGGAAACAGCAACGCCGAACGGCGACGTGGAGAAGGACCAGGGCCATGGAAATCGCAAGTACCCTCCCCGAGGCGCTAGGGCGCCGCCGCTTCATCGTTGGGCTGGGTGCCGCAGGCGCGGCTTCGGCGATCACGCTGTCGGGCTGCGCAAGCGGGTTCGGGCAGTTCAGCTTCGTCGAGGCGGTGCGCCGCTTACTGACGTTGTCGTCGTTTGCTGCGATCGACCGGCTCTCGGCCCCGGGCGGCTTCTATGACAGCCAAGTCGCCCGACTGGAGCTGCCCGCTGCTTTGGGTCGGCGCGGCAACGTGTTGTCCAATATCCTTACCGGCGTGGTCTTTCGCGACCGCCTCCAGCGCTCGCTCAACCGCTTTGCCGAAGACGGCGCGCGCCGTGCCGCACCGGCGGTGGCCGACACCATCCGCGTCGTCGGCATTGCCAACGCGGTCGCGCTGATCCGTGGTGGCCCAACCGCTGCGACCGGGTTCTTGCGTCAAGAAATGGCAGGTCGGTTGGTCGATGTAATGTTCCCCGCGATCGGCGATGCGATGCGCGTGGCCAACGATCCGATCCTGGGCCAGGCGCTGGCGGCGATATCGGGGGTCGATGTCCCGGCCATCGCCCGCGACTTGTCGATCCAGGCGGACAACGCGATCTGGGGCGAGATGGGCCGCGAGGAAAGCGCGATCCGCGCCGATCCGCGTCGCACCAACGATCCGGTCCTGATCGCGGCACTGGCGGCGCTGTAATCGGACTGATCGCTGCGCTGGAAGCGCAGTAAGGGGACTGACAGGCGACGGCGGGGTTCCTATAGCGGTCGGGAATCACCCCGGAGCGCCACTCGTGAAATTCTTCGTCGATACTGCCGATACCGCCGAAATCGCCGATCTGGCCGTCACCGGGCTGCTCGACGGGGTGACCACCAATCCCTCGCTGATCGCCAAATCCGGTCGTGATTTCATGGAGGTTACGAAGGAAATCTGCGGACTGGTCGATGGACCGGTCAGCGCCGAAGTAGTCGCGCTCGACCATGCCGGGATGATGCGCGAGGCGGAAATCCTGCGTAAGATCGCGGACAATGTCTGCATCAAGGTGCCGCTGACGATCGATGGGCTCAAGACCTGCAAGAAGCTCACAAACGACGGGACGATGGTCAACGTCACGCTGTGCTTCTCGGCCAACCAGGCGCTGCTCGCGGCCAAAGCGGGGGCCAGCTTCGTCTCGCCGTTCGTTGGGCGGCATGACGACAACGGGTTCGACGGGATGGCACTTATCTCGGATATCCGCCTGATTTACGATAACTATTCGTTCGCGACCGAAATTCTGGTCGCGAGCGTCCGCCATGGCATCCACGTGCTCTAAGCCGCCAAGATCGGCGCGGTTGTAATGACCGCGCCGCCCGCGGTGATCCGCGGCCTGTTCAAGCACGGGCTCACCGATCAGGGCATCGCAGGCTTCCTCGCCGACTGGGCGAAGACCGGCCAGTCAATCTAATGAAGGCGGCAATCTGATGAAGGCGGCGATCTGAGACTATGGGCG
>JANMPV010000127.1:0-11735 GCA_031370045.1 Novosphingobium sp.
GAACCAATCGACTTCGGCCCCTGCGGCGGCGGGATCGGAAACAGAAGTTTCCTTTGCCATGGAAGGTATCGCGGCGACACTCTCACCCAGAACTGCTGCAAAATCGGCGACCGCGAGGCTGCCGCCCTGGCCGGTTACGAAGCGCGAGTTGGCGGAGCCCGCGGCGCGGCTCGAACGCGTGCAATCGATGAACTTGCTGCCCTCGCCGGGCAGGGTCGAGGGCTGCGCCTGGGCGACGTGAGTTCCGGGGACCAGCCCCTCGAAGTGGTAGCGTCCATCGCTGTCGGTCAGCGCGAAGCTCCCGTCCTCGAGCACCACGCGCACCCCCGGGATGCCCTCGCGCGGGCCGGTCAGCGAACAATCGCCGCGGGTGATCCGCCCGATCAGCGTCATCCGCCCGGCGATCGTCTCGCGTTCGATCAGCAGGTTGGCGCTGGCCACCGCCTGGTTACCGCGCGCGTCGGTCGATACCGCGCGGTTGAGTGCCTGTCCGGGAGGGGCGTCGCTGCGCACGCTCATCGCATAGACGATAGTGCGGGTCGCGCCTGCGGCGATGTCGCCCAGTGCAATCGTCAGTCGGCTGCCATCGGGGGTCACGTGGACCGCAGCGGGATCGGCGGCGCCGTCGATGCGGATCGAATCCTTTCGCAGGCGCAGCCACCGCGAGGGCATATCGACCAGCGAAACCGCGCGCTTGATGCGTTGGCCGTCGGCGTTGGTCGCGGCGATGGTGTAGAACACCGCATCACCCGGCACCGCACGCGCGCGCGACACCGTCTTGCTCAACCCAACAGCGAGTCCCGGACGATCGACTGGCACATCGATCCGAACGGGGGAGGGCGAGGCCAGCGCGAACGCGCTGCCGAACGAGCCATCGACGATCAGCAGCGGCTGGCCATTGGGACGGGTCAGCCCGGAGAGCTGCGCGCGGGTTGCGGTCGAAGGTGCGGAATAGGGTGCAACCGGTTCGACAACCAGGCGATAGTTGCCGAACGGTGCCAGCGGGAAGCGGTATTCGCCGGGAGCCATCTGATAGGTGTTGCCCGCTGCATCGCGCACCAGCTGGCCGGTGACGACGGTGGCAGGCCACGCGGTGACGCCATCGTCGCCGAAAACCTGCGCCGCCGCGCCGGTCAGCGCATCGACCAGGGTCACGCGCACGCCATCGACCGGGCTGCCGTCTTCGCTGTCGAACACCAGCCCGAACGGATCGGCCAGAACGTTGACCGTCGCAGTGGCAATCGGCAATCCGCCGCCGACCAGGATCGCACCGATCGAGATCGTATCGCCGCCGCTCAACCCCAAACGGCAATCGCCGCTGGGCGAGCGTGTCGAAATCGTCGGGAGCGAGCCAATGAACACGCCGCTGTCGGGCGCGGTCTCGAACACGGTCAGGACTTCGGAATCGCCGTTGCTGGCGGTGACCACCGCTGAAATCGTGTCGATCGCGGCGGGATCGCGGTTTCCGGCAGGCGCGTTCAGGCGGAACACGATCTGCTCGCCGACGCGGATCGCGGTGGTCGGCGCGATCGTGACAGGCTGGCCCGAACCCGCTTGACCCGTCAGCACGGGAAGCGTCCGGCCGCCACACATGGCTGGGGCGAAGCTGGCCGAAGCGCCCACCCCGGAAACCACGCGCAGGGTTTCGATCGTCGCAGAAACCGATCGGATTGTGGTGTTTACGGTGTTGGAATTGACCGACCTGGTTTGACCACCGCTCACAAAGGTGGCGGTCGCGGTGTTGGAAATGACTTGTGCCTGCGCCAGCCCTGCCCAAACGCACAAAAGCGCCCCGAAGAGCGCCGTGATGACCGTGCGGAAGGTGAGCGATGGCGACATGGCTGTCAGCGGGTAGGCGAGGGAGGAGGCGAACCTCCTCCCTCGCAAACCCAGGTGCGCCTACTGGATCGTTGCGCGGAACAGGACGGTGCGGGTCGATCCGGCCGCCACACTGGCGATCGTTCCGCTCACCGTGCTCCCGGCAATCGTTCCCGTGCCGGTGCCGTCGGCCTGGCACACGCCCGAAGCCACCGAGCCATCGACCTTGATCCCGAAGCTGGTGAGGTACAGCACTGCCGCCGGCAGCGGATCCGAGATTGTCACACCGGTGGCCGAGGACCCACCGGCGGCGTTAGCCACGCTGATGCAATATTCGATCACCGCCCCAGGGATGTACTTGGGGAAGGTAGTGCCGTTGAGCGGATCGCTGATCAAGGTGCTGACTTTGGTGATCGTGAGCGCTGCGGCACTGACGGTATAGTCATCCTTGGCCGAGAAGTCGGCGTTGCGGAGCGCATCGCCCGCGCCGGCGCCATCGGCGAACACCGTGTCCATCCCCGCGGTGTTGGCGGTTGTGGTCTCGCTCAGTGCAACACCCAGGGAACCCGCGGTGCCGCCCTCACGCCCGGTGGCGGTCAGCGTCACAGCAGCCACCGCACCGGTGAGCTGGCCGAGCGGTACGTTGGCCAGCACGAAGATCGTCCGGCTGCCATCGGCTGCCAGTTCGTCGATGCTGGTGACCAGCGTATCGCCCGCGTCATACGAACCCACGACGCCGGTCGTGGCATTGTCGAGGTAGATCGTGGGAGCGGTCACGTCGAACGTGTCGGTGTTGGCATGCGCGCCGGCTCCGCCGACTTGCTGCGCCACTGCCAGCGCGAAATCGAGCGTGGCGTTGGACAGGTTGGTGACCTGGAAAGTCGTCACCGCGGCAACCTGGCCGGGGGTGACGGTGGTCGTGGTGGTCCCAACTTCGGCGACCGTGACGTTGACCTTACGATCGACAGTGAAGGTGTCCGACGCGGTCTGTGCGGTCTGGACAACGCCGCCCACCTGATAGTTGACGGTCACCGTGTTGGTCACCGAAAGGCCCGCGGCAGTTCCCGCAGCATGGGCCGGATTGGCCATCAGCAGCACTGCCATGGTGGCCGTGCTACCGAGGAGTTTCCCTGTATTCCTCATGACTTAAGTCCCTCTTTTTTTTATACGATCCCGAAGGTATTGATGCGCCTCGTCCGGGCGCGCATTCACCTGACGACGGCGTGATAGGCGACCGAGCCGCCCGCCCCTGGGGCGATTGAAGCAACGGTCCAGCGAACGTGGGTGACGTCGGTGGCTTGCGCCGGATGGGGCACGTTCTTGGCGTCCCTGACCGTCATGCCAGCCAGCTTGCCCCAGCTTTTGCCGCCATCGACCGACACGATCAGGCTGGCTGCATCGAGGGCGGCCACCGCGATCCCTGCGGGCACCGGATTGGTGACCACGAAGTTCTGCACCGGGGCAGCCCCCTCGTTGCGATAGGCGGTTGAAAACAGCAGGCGGTTTCCCGGGATCACGATCTTGGGCACCGCCAGCACGGTCTTCTCGACCCCGTTGACGATCGTCGTGGTTTCAACCTTGACGTCGCCGTGCAAGGCGACCCCGCCGGGCGCGGCATGAGCCGCTGCGGGAAGCGCTGCAATGGCTGCGAGCGATAGGAAGAAAGCGAGAGAAAGCTTGGTCACCGTTCAGGTCCTCAATTGATCTTGACTTTGAAGGCGACCGTTTTGGAGGTCCCTCCGGCCAGCGTTCCCAAACCGACCGCGACGCCTGCGGACGAGGCCTGACCGGAATCTGCGTCGGCCGCATCGCTCAGCGTCGCGCCATCGAGCGTGAGCGTCCCGGGCTGGTAGGTGGTGCCGGTCGGGATGACGTCGGCCACGTTGAGGTTGGTCGCGGTGCCGGCGCCGCTCACCGTCGCGAGCAGCGAATAGGTGATGACCGCACCGGGGACGGGCTGCTGGGTGCCGAAAGGATCGAGGATCGTCGCCGACTTGGTCAGGTTGACCGCGGCGAGGCGGGCGATCTCGGTTGCCAGAGCACTGTCGAGCGCGGTCGAGGCGCCAACCACGGCGTCGCCGCCGCCCGCGCCCTGGCCCGCGAACACCGTGCCGGGGCTGCCACTGCCGGTTTTGGCGGTGGCGGTGAGCCGGACCTGGCCGGTCTGGCCGTCGGTGGCGCCGCTGGGCAGCGTGGTGAGAACGAATACGGTCAGCGAGGTGTCGGGTGCCAGCGCAGGCGTGGGCGCGCCGGTCGCGAGGATGACATCGGTTCCGGGGTCGTATGTGCCGTTGCCATTGGTGTCATAGGCGACCGACTGCAGGCTGGGATCGAACCCGTTGCCCGAAACCGTTGTAAGCGCTGCAAGATCGAAGGCTTCGGAGCCATTGCCGGTGTTGGTTATCTGGTAAGTGAGTACCGTGGTACCCGCTCCCGCCGCGGTGGGGTTCGCGCTGAGCGAACTGACCGCCACGTTGAGCAGCTCGTCCACCCGGACCGTGACGGTGTTCGACTGGATCGAGACGCTGGCCGCCCCGCTGTCGTACGTTGCGGTCGCGGTATTGGCGATCTGCGTGCCTGCAACGACCCCCGCCGCATGCGCGGCAGAGGCCCCGAAGGAGGCTGACAGGAGGAGCGAGGCGGCGGTGAGCCGGATTTGTGCGCTTTTCATGAAGCGCTCATTGCCAGCGAATGGTTAGTGCCTCGTAAACGATAAGATTGTTTGCCGGGCCGTGAGTTTGGCGTAAGCAATTATGCGCAGTTGTCTTGCAGTTTGCTGAAAACTAGCGGAAAAAATCTGAAATAAAGGCTTCCTCGAAGTTCCTTAGATGGTCGCAAATCCCCGTCGCCGGGCTGAATTAAATTTTGTCTGGATACTCCCTACGGTCTGGCGCGATCAATTTCAGGCATGCTTCGGGTGCTCGGTCTCACCATTTTTCGCCAAAGGGTCTGATCTCCTGTTCGAAGGTCCAGGCATCGCGCGGTTGCCGGTGCAGCGCCCAATAGGCTTCGGCGACCGCTTCAGGGCGCATCAGGCGGCCGGGTTCGAGCGCGGCCACCGCAGCGTCGCCATCGCGTTCGCGTAGTCGATTGCGGACCCAGGCAGTGTCGACTCCGGCGTCGATCACCAAGTGCGCAACGTGAATGCCTTGCGGCCCAAGCTCGCGCGCCGCGGCCTGAGCCACCGCGCGCAGACCGAACTTGGCACTGGCGAACGCCGCGTAGCCCGAACCTCCGCGCAAGGCTGCGGTGGCGCCGGTGAAGAAGATCGAGCCTTGCCTGCGGGGGAGCATGTTCCGGGCTGCCTCGCGCCCGACCAGAAAGCCAGCGAAGCATGCCATTTCCCATACTTTACGGAACACTCGTGAGGTTGTCTCGAGCAGTGGAAAGTTGACGTTGGCGCCGACGTTGAAGATGCACACTTCAAGCGGCGCGGCGGTTTCGGCCTCGGCCAGGAAGGCGGTCACCTGGTCCTCGTCGCGCGCGTCGAGCGAGCGCGTGACGATCCGGCCGCCTGCGGCTTCGATCTGGTGGCGCAACGCTTCCAGCTTGTCGCCATTGCGACGCCCCGCGAACACCAGATAGCCTTCCGCCGCAAACCGCCGCGCGATGGCGGCGCCGATGAAATCACCCGCGCCGATCACCGCGACCGCAGCGTTGCGGTGTTCCGCCAACCTCTCAGGCCGCCCGGCCAAGCGCGATATAGCGCGCCAGGTGATAATCCTCGTCACCCAACTGATGATTGATCAGCACCAGCCGCTTGGCAAAATGGGTCATCGCCAGTTCCCAGGTCATCCCGATCCCGCCGTGAAGCTGGATCGCCTCTTCGGCGACGAACGTCCCGGTCTTGCCGATGGTGTATTTGGCTGCCGACAGCACGCGCTCGGTATCGGGACCCGCCCGGTCGAGCGCGGCGGCGGCGTTGATGACCGCTGAGCGCGCTTGTTCGATCTCGAGCAGGACCGTCGCCATGCGGTGCTGCAACGCCTGGTTGCGCCCGATCGGCTCGCCGAACTGGACGCGGGTGCGCAAGTATTCGATCGTCGCGTCGCGGATCACTTCCATCAGGCCGAGCGCTTCGGCGCACAAAGCCAGCGTCCCCGCCGCCATGGCGTCACAAATCAGTGCGCCGCCAGCGCCTTGCGCGCCGACCAGCGCCGCAGCGGGCAGAATGACAGCGTCAAACGCCACCTCGGCAGCGCGTCCGCCATCAACGCAAGGGTAGGCGTCGAGCGAGACCCCGGGCGTGCCCGATGCGACGAGGAACAGCGAGAGGCCGCCCGGATCATCCTCAGCGCCCGAGGTGCGCGCAGTGACCAGCAGGTCGGCGCCTTCGGCATCGCGGATCACGCTTTTGGCGCCTCTCAGCACCCAACCGTCACCCTTTGGCTCGGCGCGGGTGGCGACCGTGGCGCGGTCGTACCCGGCCGCGGCCTCGTCGTGAGAGAACGCGACCATGCGCTCACCCGCGATCAGGGCTTCGAGTTCGGCGCCGCGCCCTGCCGCAGCGAGCACACGTCCGCTCATCAGCGAGGACAGAAACGGCGCTGCCACCAGCCCGCGGCCGAGCGCCTCGAACACCACCATGATGTCGAACCCGCCCCCGCCGAACCCGCCGTGATCGGGGCTGAACAACGCGCCGATCGCGCCGAGTTCGGCGAACCCGGCCCAGACCGCCGGATCGGAACCCGGAGTGGTATCGGCCCGCCTGGAGCGCGCCATCGGCTCAGCTCGATCGGCGATGAACCGGGCGAGCGTATCGGCCAGCATCCGCCGGTCATCGCTGTGGGAAAAGTCCATTGCTGCCGTGCCTTAAAGCTGGAGGATCATCTTGGAGATGATATTCTTCTGGATTTCGTTCGAGCCGCCGAAGATCGAAAGCTTGCGCAAGTTGAAATACTGCGGGGTCACCGCCGCAGCGCCTTCGGGGCCGACTTCCTCGCCGTTGAAGCCCTCTTCCAGCGCTTCGGGCATGAACGGCAGGGCATTCGGGCCCAGCGCGCGCCGGGTCAGCGCGCTGATTTCCTGGCGCAGTTCGGTGCCCTTGATCTTGAGCATCGAGCTTTCCGCGCCCGGCGCGCCGCCGCCCGCCACCGCGGCGACCACACGCAGCGCGGTTGTTGAAAGATTGCCCAGTTCGATCTCGGCCCGCGCCAGCCGCGCGGCAAACAGCGGATCGTCGAGCAGCGGCTTGCCACTGCGGCGCGCGGTCGCGGCAATCGTTCGCAGCCAGCGCAGCGCCGCAGTCGAGGCACCGACCGACGCCATCCCGGTCCGTTCGTACGTCAGCAGGTATTTGGCATAAGTCCAGCCACGGTTCTCCTCGCCCACCAGGTTGGCAACCGGCACGCGGACGTCGCTGAAGAACACCTCGTTGACCTCGTGCCCGCCGTCCAATGTGATGATCGGGCGGACTTCGATGCCGGGGCTGGTCATGTCGACCAGCAGGAACGAGATGCCCTCCTGGCGGCGCTCGCTCTGCCCGGTGCGGACCAGCGCGAACATCATGGTGGCGTGCTGAGCCAGCGTGGTCCAGGTTTTCTGGCCGTTGACGACATATTCGTCACCATCACGAATTGCGCGTGTTTTCAATGCGGCAAGGTCCGATCCTGCGCCTGGTTCCGAATAGCCCTGGCACCACCAGTCCGACCCGTCCTTGATTCGGGGCAGCCAGTGCGTCTTTTGCGCCTCGCTGCCGTACTTGAGCAGCACCGGGGCGAGCATGCCGATCCCGAACGCCAGCGTGCGCGGGGCATTGGCGAGCGAGGATTCCAGATCGACGATATAGCGCTCGACCACCGACCACCCGGTCCCGCCCCATTCGAGCGGCCAGTGCGGCACCAGCCAGCCCTTGCGGTTCAGGATCGCGTGCCATTCTTCCTGCTCGGGCTTTGACAAATGCTGGCCGAGGCGGATTTTTTCCGCAAACCGTGCTGGCAGTTCGGCAGCGTAGAATTCGCGCACTTCACTGCGGAATGCCTCTTCGGCGGGGGTGAATTCCAGATCCATCGATGCTCTCCTTGGCGCCATCGTAGGTTCCCGCCCAATCACCCGTCAAGCCGGTTGCAACGCGCAACTCTTGCTTGCCAGCGAGCGAGCCGATAGCTCGAGAGTTCGGGTTGACGGGTCGGAGAAAGCCTATGACCAGCGTGCAGTTCCTGTTCGATTTCGGAAGCCCCAACGCCTTCCTCGCGCACCGCGCGATCCCTGCGATCGAACAGCGCACCGGGGCGCGGTTCAGCTATGTGCCGATCCTGCTTGGCGGGCTGTTCAAGCTGACCGGCAACCAGTCGCCCGCCACCGCCTTCGCCGGGATCAGGAACAAGCCCGAATACCAGCGGCTCGAAAGGCAGCGCTTCATCGCGCGCCACGCTATCGAGGATTTCGTTTTCAATCCGCACTTTCCGGTCAACACCTTGCAACTCATGCGCGGTGCGGTGGCGGCGCAGGAACTGGGCGTGTTCGAGCGGTATGTCGATGCGATCTATGACGCGATGTGGACCTTGGGCCTCGACATGGGCCAGCCCGAGGTGGTGGCCGCAACGCTGAAGGGGGCGGGGCTCCCGGCCGAGCAACTGCTCACCCGGTCGCAGGCACCCGAAACCAAGCAGCGCCTGCTCGACAACACCCAGGCGGCGTTCGCGAGCGGCGCATTCGGCAGCCCCAGCTTCCTGGTCGGCGAGGCGCTGTATTTCGGCAAGGACAGCTTGCGCGACGTCGAGGAAGAAATCATCCGCGCCTCGGCCGTGAATTGAGCGAGCGCGCACGCTCGCTCAATTAGCCCTTAGCGCCGCGTCCTTCCAAAACGCTAGGAAAACACCCGAGCGCGCTGCGCCTCCCAGCCTACATTTTATAGGTCAGACGGACGTATCCGAACTGGCCGGGCACATCGTAAGTGGTGGGATCATAGTTGGGGCCGGTACAGCTGAAGCAGGCCGGCGGATCCTGGTTGAAGACGTTGTTGACGCCCAGCGTCAACGCCATCCGCTGATCGAAAAACGCATAACCGAGCTGCACATCGCCGTAGAAGGTGCGCTTGAGCTGCTTGTCGTCGGCTTCGCGTACGGCGCCGATGTAGCGACCGGTGAACGAAGCGGTTAGCGCGCCAAGCGCCCAGTCGAGCGTCCCGTTGCCCTTGAAGCGCGGATAGGACTGGTCGGGAAAACCGCGAGTCCTGCCCAGATAGTTGGTTGTCGTGAAGCCGACATTGGCCGGAAAGGTCTCGCTGTATTTCGACAGGAAGTTGCCGTTCAGCGAAAGCCCGAACGCACCGACCGAACCGGGCTGGGTGCGGAAGTTGGCGTTGACGTCGATCCCGCGGGTGCGGATGCCGCCGATGTTTTGGAGCTGCGCATTGATCCGCGCGATGATGCCGTTGGGGGTGCGGGTTATCGCAGCGCAGCTGAGCGGGTCGCCGCCCAGGGCACAACGATTGAGCGTCAATTGCGCGTCGACCGGCGCGATCGCATTGTTGACCCGGATGTCGTAGTAATTGACCTCCACACTGGCCCGGCTGAAAAAGCCGGTGCGTGCCCAGCTTGGCGAATAAACTCCGCCGAACAGCAAGGTACGCGAGGTTTCTGGCTTGAGATTGAGGTTGCCACCGGTCAGCACGCTCAGCTGTCCGCCATTCGGCTCTTGATAACTGCCATTGGCCGGCACGCCGTTGGCGGTGCAGTTCGCACGGACGTTCCCGGTGTTATTGCGATAAGGCGAACCCACCACGTTGGTGCAGGGATCGTCGATCGGCGCATCGGCGCGCGATGCGGCGCCGAATAACTCGCCGATCGCGGGCGCCCTAAACCCGGTGGCATACGAACCGCGGAACAGCAGGTCACGTACCGGCTTCCACGCCCCGCTGCCGGTGTAGGTGGTGGTGCCGCCGCTGCGTGAGAAATTCGAATGGCGGACCGCCCCGTCGACTTCGAGCGAATAGAAGAACGGCGTGTCTTTCAGCAGCGGCACGCGTAGCTCGCCGTAAAACTCATCCGAAGTGTAGCTGCCACGCGCGGGCAGTGCGGGGATATCCGAGCTCAGCCCCGCCGCCGTGATCGGATCGGGATCGAAGCTGCCCTTTTGATAGCGATGTTCATAACCGACCGCGAACCCGACCGGCCCCGCGGGGAGGTCGAACAAGTCGCCGCTCAGGTTCGCGGTGTAGTCCTGCAACTCCTGCTTGCTGCGGTTGCGCTCGGTGTAGGTGATAAAGGCCAGCTGATCGGCCGTAATCGAGCCCGCGCCGCCGAAAATGTTCACCGGTACGCACGGCGCCGTGCACTTTGCGACAGGCCCAAGGCCGCGCGCAAGATTGGCCGCGTTGACGTTGCCGGTGAAGGATTGCTTGGCGTCATTAAACCCGAACACCGCGCTGACATCCCAGAACCATTTGTGCGCGCCGACCACAAACGTGCCATCGAGCCCGCCGGTGAGCGACATGGTATCGACCTTCTGGTTGTAGGTCCGCTGTCCAGCTTCAACGAGACGGCGACGCACGGTCGAATAATTGGCCGGGGGATCGCCCGGATTGCCCGCCGAAAGCGTACCGAACGGATTGAACGGATTGCTCGCGTCGATCGTGATGGTGTCGAGCAGATTGCCGTTACCCGCGTCTGGCCCGATGAACAGCGGCAGGAACGCCGCCTGATTCTGCGAATTGCGGTGCGAATACACTGCCTTGACGCGCAGATTGATGTCGGGCGTCAACTCCTGCTTGAGGTTGAAGAAGCTGCCATAACGCTCTGACGGAGTCAGGAAATAGTTGAAAGGCGCAAAGTTGAACCGCGCCGCCGACGTGAACCTGGTGAAATCACCGCCAACAAGGGTTGGATCATAAACCGGTTTGCGACCGATGACGGGTGCGCGCAGTGTGAGTCTTTGCCCGTTGACGTCATAGCGCCCGAGTAGCGGCGCGCTGCTGCAACCGCCGATGGGGTCGGTGCAGCTGGTCTGGAACGGGTTGGGGAATTGCGAAATCGCGCGATCGCGCGTCCGTACCGCCTCTTGCTTCACATAGCTGGCACCAAAGACGATGCTCGTCGTGTCACCCTTGATGCCATAGCTGGCGTTATAATCCTGGGTATGACCGTCGCCCTGGCGAAAGGTTCCGAACTGGGCCGATGCCTGCAAGCCCACCTGGCTCGACTTGGTGATGATGTTGACGACGCCCGCGAGTGCGTCGGACCCATACAGCGGTGACTGTCCCGATTGCAGGACTTCGATCCGCTCGATCATATTTGCCGGAATGGTGTTGAGATCGACCGTCGAGGGAATGCCGCTTGCGCTTGCGCCGTTCACGAAGCGCAGGCCATCGACCAGCACCAGCGTGCGCTTGGATCCGAGGTAGCGCAGATTGATTTCAGCTGACCCTGCACCAACGCCGCCGCCGTCGGGCGGATTTCCGATATTACCGCTGTTGTTGACTTTGGTGTTGAGACCGCCCGCCGCGCTGGGCAGGCGCTGGAGAATATCGGCAATCGCGCTCAGCCCAGTCTGCGCCAACGTCGTCTGATCGAGCGTGACGACCGGTGAGCTCTGGTCGAGCGGATCGCGCCGGATGCGCGAACCCGTGACGATGATGTCTTCCTCGACCACATTTTCGTTCGCAACCTGCGGGCTGGCTTGTTGGGCATGAGCCGCGCCACCGATGCCGAAAATGGCCGATCCCAGAAAGGCGCAGGTGGACAGAAGCGTTACTTTGGACATGATCTTTCCCCTTTGAGCCACAAAGTTTCGACTATTTGGCCGAATTGGGAAAGCCGGTGATGGCAAGAAACGCGATTTGCCCGCTGATTGCGCCAACACTGTTGCTGCATTGCAACGTAATTATCGATGCGATCGCTTGTGAAAAATGCGGATCGCATGGGCCCCGTCCGAAGTGATGTCGCCTCAGTCAATCCGGCAAGGTGACACCCCAAATA
>JANMPV010000146.1:0-2284 GCA_031370045.1 Novosphingobium sp.
CGATCGCGGGCCGCGGCGACAACACGCTCGGCACCATTCTGGGTGCTGCGGGCGGCGCACTGCTCGGTCGCTCGGTCGAACGCAACAGCTCGTCGCGCTGCCGCTGAGGCACTCGGCGACAAGCAAACGGTCGCGGTTTCCCTTCCCCGCGTCCGCCCGAAGGCCCCGGAGCAATCCGGGGCCTTTTCGCGTTGTTAAGCGGTGTTGAGGTATCGACGCCCGCGATGATTGTGCGTTTCGCCCCGCTGGCTGCCCTCGTCCTTGCGGCGAGCGGCTGCGCGCGGCCCGATCCGGTGGCGCCGCAGGTCGAGACCGACCCGGCGGTGGCGCTGGCGGTGATCGCCCCGCTGCTCACCGATCCCGATCTCGCCACCCAGAACGCGCAGTTCGCCGCGATTGCGGCCGATCCGTTTGCGCCCGATCCAGTCGGCAAGAACGCGCGCTGATCAGGAGTCGCGGAAGCCCGCTCCGACGCTGGCGCGGGGCTGCTCCATTTCCGCCGAGGCGACCGGATAAGCGCAGTAGTCGGCGGCGTAGAACGCGCTTGGCCGATGATTGCCCGAAAGTCCGACCCCGCCGAACGGAGCCGCCGAAGACGCGCCGTTGGTCGGCCGGTTCCAGTTGACGATGCCCGCGCGGATGTTGGCCCAAAACCGGTTGTAATCGTGCGGCGTCCCCCCGATCAGCGACGCGGCTAGCCCGAAGCGGGTGTTGTTCGCCTCGGCAATGGCCTCGTCGAAATCGTCGACCTTGATCACTTGCAGCAGCGGCCCGAACAGTTCGACATCGGGGCGTTCGGCCATGTCGGTCACGTCGATGATCGCGGGGCTGAGGAACGGCAGGTTCTCGCGCAGCCGCACCATGTTCTTGATCACCTTACCGCCGTTCGACAGCAGATAGACGAAGCTTTCGGTCAACCCGTCGGCGGTGCGGTTGTCGATCACCGGGCCCATGAACGGCGCTGGTTCGTCGAACGGCGCGCCCACGATCAACCGGTCGGCGAGCCGCTTCACTTCGCCGATCAGCGCATCGTACATCGAGGATTTGACGATCAGCCGCCGCGCCGCGGTGCAGCGCTGGCCGGCGCTGGTGAAGGCGGACTGGATCACGATCGAGGCTGCATCCTCTATCTTGGGGGTGTCCCACACCACGATCGGGTTGTTGCCACCCATTTCGAGCGCGACCATCTTGCCCGGATTGGCCGCCAGCTTGCGGTTGATGGCAATGCCGGTGTGCGCAGAGCCCGTGAACAGCACGCCGTCGATGCCATCGTGCCCGACCAGCGCCTGGCCTTCGGCAGGGCCACCGATCAGCACTTGCAGCACCGCCGCCGACAGCCCGGCGCGGTGGAAGCATTGCGCCAGCAGCTCGCCAGTGGCGGGGGTTTTCTCCGAAGGCTTGAACACCACCACGTTGCCCGCGATCAGCGCGGGCACGATGTGGCCGTTGGGCAAGTGCGCGGGGAAGTTGTAGGGTCCCAGCACCGCCAGCACGCCATGCGGCTTGTGCCGCACCGCGGCGGTGCCCTGCAACGCGCCGTCGAGCTTTTTCTGCCCGGTGCGATCGGCGTAGGCGCGGACCGAGATCTCCACCTTGTTGACCACCGATTCGACTTCGGCGCGGGCTTCCCACATCGGCTTGCCGGTTTCGCGCGCGATCATCGTGGCGAGCTTGTCGGTTTCCTTGCGCACTTCGTTGGCAAAGCGGCGGACCATTTCGATGCGGTTGGTCAGCGGCAGTGCGGCCCAGGCCGGCCAGGCCCGGCGGGCCCGCGCGACGATCTCGTCGACATCTCCGGCCTTGCCGCGCCACACTTCGGCGCCGGTCGCGGGTTCGTGGGAAATGATTTCGTGTCCCGACACTTGCTTCGACCACTCGCCTGGCTTGCTCCGTCCGCTAAAGCATCGCTGGCGATGCGCAATCCGGCGGGAGCGCGACGCAACCGCGCCCATGATCGCCTCGTCTAGCGCGCGAAGCGTAACCAAACAAACAATTCCGTGGCCAAGCGCGGTCTGCGCGCCACCGCGCTGGTCCAGCCTGACGTGTTCCGCGTGCGCGGGGTGTTCGGGCTGCGGGCGTCGCCGATCGCGTTCGATTTCGTTTTCCAGTGGGAGCAGGGGACTTGGCGCCTGGACGGGATCAGCATCGAGCCGCAGCCGATCGCAACCGTCCAGCCCGGCCCGCCGCAAGCCACGCCGAAGCCTACACCGCAGCCACGCCGCAACTAAGTGCGAGCGTGACCGGCGGGGTGTGGGGCCGGCCCGAGCGCATCGCCCATTCGGCG
>JANMPV010000217.1:0-12856 GCA_031370045.1 Novosphingobium sp.
AAGAAATCCATTCTTGCCGCATCCGTCGGCACAATCGCTTTGGCAGGGCTTGCCTGGGCGGCCAGCAGCACCGGCCTGACCAAGAGCGGCGCGGGCGCAATCCTGCTGCCGCAGTCGAGCGCCGGCGCTGCGTCGGCCCCGATGGTCGCCGCGACACCCGCTGCGGCGGGCGATGGCACCCAGCTTGCCGCCGATGGCAAGCACATCGTCGATGCCTATATCTGCGTGTTCCGCGCGGGTGCGGTCGCGCGCGGCAGCGAACGCGCCGAAGCCAACCGTTCGGCCAACGCCGCGTCAGGCAGTGTCGGCCATGTCTACGAACACGCGCTTCACGGCTTCTCGGTTCACGCATCGGCGCGCGGGGTCGAAATGATGCAGCGCAACAATCCGCGGATCGATTACTGCGAGCAGGATCAGGTGATGGCGATCGTCGATCCGGTCGAGGCGCTGGCTCGGCCGGGCGGTGTGACCGTGACCGCAGGCGGCACCCAGCAGACCCCGCCGGGGATCGCGCTGGTCAACGGCGGCGTCTCGGGCGCTCTCGGCACCGCATGGGTGATCGATACCGGGATCGACCTGACCCACCCCGATCTCAACGTCGATACCGTGCGCAGCAGGAACTTCGTCACGCGCGAAACGTCGCCCAACGATCTCAACGGCCACGGCAGCCATGTTTCGGGCACGATCGCCGCGAAAGACAACACCGAAGGCGTGATCGGCGTGGCCGCCGGGGCCAGGCTGGTGGCGGTGCGCGTGCTCAACAAGCGCGGCAGTGGCTCGAATTCGGACGTGATCGCAGGGGTCGACTATGTCGGCGGCGCGGGCGCGTTGGGCGATGTTGCCAACATGAGCCTGGGCGGAGGGGTTTCGACCGCGCTCGACACTGCGGTGATCAACGCCGCGTCGACGGTGAAGTTCGCGCTCGCCGCGGGCAATGACGGCGGCGATGCCAACCTTCATTCGCCGGCGCGGGTCAACGGAGCGAACATCTACACCATCGCCGCGTTCAATGCGGTCGGCGGGGCGTGGGCAAGCTTCTCCAACTATGGCAAACCGCCGGTCGATTACGCCGAACCGGGCGTCAACGTCCTCTCGACGTGGAAAGCGGGCGGCTACAACACGATTTCGGGCACATCGATGGCGACCCCGCACATGGCGGGGCTGTTGCTGCTCGGCAGCATTCGGTCTGGCGGCACGGTGCGTGGCAGCGACGGCCTCGATTATACGATCGGCGTCAACTGATCGCTCACCTGCGCTCGACTTGAAGGGTCCGGCGGGAGACTGCCGGGCCCTTTGCCGTCTGTTTACCCGGCGCTGTTAGACCGCGCACCATGACGTTGCCTGCTATTTTTCCGCCCGAGGGCCGCGATCAATTCGCCGCGCTTTATCCAGCGCAGGCGGGCAAGCTGGCGCATGGGCTGACCGATCATCCCCTGATGGCACTCGACGCCCTCGCCACGCTGGCCGAAGGGCTGCCCGCGGACATTGTCGAGTGGAACCCCGGCGCGCTGCCGATCGGGATCGATCCGGCCGATGTGCCGCGCGGGCGACGCAGCGTCGGCGATACGATCCGCCATATCGACTCATCCGCGTCGTGGGTGGTGCTAAAGCGGATCGAGCAGGTTCCCGCCTATGCCGCGCTGCTGCGCGAGGCGCTGGGCGAGCTGGAGGACATCGTGATTCCCCGCACCGGGGCGATGCACCAGCTCGAAGGGTTTGTATTCATCAGCTCGCCTGAATCCGTGACCCCGTTCCACTTCGATCCCGAACACAACATCCTGCTCCAGTTGCGCGGGCAGAAAACCATGACCGTGTTTCCCGGCGCGGACGAGCGGCTGCTGTCCGCCGAGGCGCAGGAGGCGTTCCACCTCGGTCAGCACCACCGCAACCTGCCGTGGCGCGACGATTTTGCGGCGCTGGGCGAGGCGGTGACGCTGCAACCCGGCGAGGCGATCCATGTGCCGGTGAAGACCCCGCATTGGGTGAAGAACGGGCCGGTGCCATCGATCTCGCTGTCGATCACGTGGCGTTCGGAATGGAGCTATGCCGAAGCCGATGCGCGCGCGTTCAACCGGGTATTGCGCGGGATGGGCTTGCGCCCGCAGCGCCCCGCCGCATATCCGGCGGGCAATCGCGGCAAGGCGCTGGCATGGCGGGCGATGCGGCGGCTGGGGGTTGGTGCCTGATCCACCCCGTTTGAATAACCCCCGCCGCCGCGCTATCGCTCCGCGATGGAATCACCCGATCAGATCATCGCCGAATTGTCGCGCATCTATGACGCGGCGGTCGCCTGCCTGCGCGAGGATATCGCCGCCTATGCCGCCGACGGCACGCTGCCCCCGCCCGAACGCCGTCGCGACGGCAGCTACTGCTATCCCGAGCTGCGAATTCACTATGGCGGCGAGGAATTGCCCGGCAGCCCCAGCCATTCGTTCGGGCGGCTGACCACGCAGGGCACATATGCCTGCACCATCACCCGCCCGGCGCTGTACGCGGATTACCTTACCGAGCAGCTGCGCCTGATCGATACCGGCTATGACGTGCGGATCGAAGCGGCGCCTTCGACCCAGGAGATGCCGTTCCCCTACGTGCTCGACGGCTCGTATGGCGCGGGGCTGGGGGCGGTTTCGCCACAGGATCTGGCGCGCCATTTCCCCACAACCGAGCTGGCGATGATCGGCGACGAGCTGGCCGACGGTTACGACATGGGGCATACGGATCGACGCCTGCCGCTCAGCCTGTTCGACGCGCTGCGCACCGATTTCAGCCTGGCGCGGCTGGCGCACTACACCGGCACTGCACCCGAGCATGTCCAACGATACATCCTGTTCACCAACTACCACCGCTATGTCGACGAGTTCGTGCTGTGGGCCGGACAGCAGCTGGGGAACGGGCGGTATTCAAGCCTGGTCGGCGCGGGCGGGCTGCTGGTAACCGAGCATACCGGCGATGCGCGCGGGCTGGTCGCCGACACCGCCTGGCGGCGTCACCAGATGCCCGCCTATCACCTGTGCGCGCCCGACCGCAGCGGGATCACGCTGGTCAACATCGGGGTCGGCCCGTCGAACGCCAAGACGATCACCGATCACCTCGCGGTGCTGCGGCCCGAGGCGTGGCTGATGATCGGCCACTGCGGCGGCTTGCGCCCGACCCAGAAGATCGGCGACTACGTGCTCGCCCACGCCTATCTGCGCGACGATCACGTGCTTGATCCGGTGCTCCCGCCCGAGATTCCGATACCCGCCATCGCCGAAGTCCAGGTTGCGCTGCAGAAAGCCGCCGAGCTGGTCAGCGGGACAGGCGGGGCCGACCTCAAGCGGCGGATGCGGACGGGCACCGTGGTTACCACCGACGACCGCAACTGGGAGCTGCGCTACACCCATTCGGCGCGGCGGCTGAGCCTGAGCCGCGCGGTCGGCATCGACATGGAAAGCGCGACGATCGCCGCGCAAGGCTATCGCTTCCGCGTGCCTTACGGGACGCTGCTGTGCGTGTCTGACAAGCCGCTCCACGGCGAGATCAAGCTGCCGGGGCAGGCCAACCAGTTCTACGAGGAAGCCATCGCCGGACATCTGGCGATCGGAGTGCAGGCGTGCGAGTTGCTGCGCGCAGAGGGGCCGAGGTTGCACTCACGCAAACTGCGCGCATTCAACGAGCCGCCGTTTCGGTAAACCAGCTCCTCCCTATTTTCGCGCAGCGCAAATGGGGAGGTGGCAGTCGGCACCTTTCTTGCCGACAGACGGAGGGGTTCTCGCGGTGTCGCGCTACCCCTCCACCACCACGCCAAGCGGCGTGGCGGTCCCCCTCCCCGTTTGTGCAAGGGCAAAAACAGGTAGGATCAGTTCCCAGCAACCTTGGGGAACGCCACCGCCCCCATCGCCTGCACCGTCCCTAAAAACCGCGCCGCTGCAGTAATGAACACTTCGCTGGGAATCCCGTCGCCGGTCTCGATATCCCAGCGCAAGCGCGGGTCGCCGTTGGCGGTCACGCTGACTGCGGCGTAGCGATAGCGCCGCGCGAACAGGTTGGCGTCCTCGACGGTCATCCCCGCGCCCTCGGCATCGAATGCCGCGAAGAACTGCACCGAGCCGCACTTGTCGTGGCTCACCGCGTCGCAATCGAGGAACAGCAGCCGCGCCTTGTAGCCCTGCATGACGAGGTCGAGCACCGGGTCGCCGGTGTCGTCGGTCCCAGCCGTCACGTCGTAACCAGCCGTGCGCAGCGCCTCGACCAGCGATTCAGGCTGTTTCGCCGAAACCGTCGCCGCCACAGCCGGGGCGGCGAGGGCCATTGCAACCGCCATGCCGATCGCTCGCAACAGTCGCATCGCCGTCTCCGTGTCACCAGCCGCAGTTGCTACCCTTGTTCTGCGTTTGCAGCCACTTCGTCAACGGGGCGAAATAGCGGACCATCGACTTGCCGCTCATCTCGCGACTGCCGGTGAACGCTTGCAGTGCATCGGGCCACGGTTTGGACGCGCCCAGCGCGAGCATTGCGTTCAGCTTCGCGCCGACCGCCTTGTTGCCATAAAACGAGCAGCGGTGGAGCGGGCCTTTCCAACCCGAAATCTTGCACGCCGCCTCGAAGAACTGGAACTGAAGCACGCGCGCGAGGAAGTAGCGGGTGTAGGGCACGTTGGCCGGGATGTGATACTTGGCGCCCGGATCGAAGGCATCCGCGCCACGCTCTACCGGTGGGACGATCCCTTGATACTGGCGTTTGAGATCGACCCACGCCGCGTTGTAATCGGCGGGCTGGATCTTGCCCGAGAACACCCCCCAGCGCCACTTGTCGATCAGCAGCCCGAACGGCAGGAACGCGACTTTGTCCAGCGCCTGGCGCAGCAGCAGCCCGGTGTCCTTGCTCGCCGCGGGCACTTTGCTGCGGTCCAGCAGGCCGATCTGGACGAGGTATTCGGGCGTGATCGAGAGTGCCACGGCATCGCCGATCGCCTCGTGGAAGCCGTCGTTCGCCCCGTCGAGGTAGAACACGTTCTGCTTGTTGTAGGCGCGCTGGTAATAGTTGTGGCCCAGTTCGTGGTGGATCGTGGTGAAGTCGTCACCGTTGACCTTGATGCACATCTTGATGCGCAGATCGTCCTTGTTGTCGAGGTCCCAGGCCGAAGCATGGCAGACCACCTCGCGATCGGCGGGCTTCACGAATTGCGATCGCTGGTAAAACGTCTCGGGCAGCGCGGGGAAGCCCAGCGACGAATAGAAATTCTCGCCCGCCTTGACCATCTTGACCGGGTCAAAGCCCTTGGCCGTCAGCAGTTCGCCGACATCGAAGCCGATATCGCCCGATCCCGGCGGTGCGACGATGTCGTAAATGTTGCCCCATTCCTGCGCCCACATATTGCCCAGCAGATCGGCGCGGATCGGGCCGGTTTTGGCCTGTACAGCGTCGCCATACTTCGCGTTGAGTTTGCTGCGGGTATAGCAATGGAGCTGGTCGTAGAGCGGCTTGACCTCGCCCCAGATCTTGTCGGTAAGCGCGGCGAACGCTTCGGGGTCCATGTCGTAGTTCGAACGCCACAGCGCGCCGGTATCGGCAAAGCCCAGTTCGCGCGCACCTTCGTTGGAGATGCCAACCATCTTCTCATAGTCGGCCTTCATCGGCTTGCCGACTGCATCGTGCCAACTCGCCCACATTTCCTTGAGCTCGTCGGGGTTGCGGTTGCTGCCCATCGCGGCTTCGATGTCGCTGCCGTTGATCGGCTGGCCCTTCAGCATGCCCTTACCCTTGCCGTAGGTGCCCTGCATCGAAGCCTTGATGGTGGCGAACTGCTCGGCGGCACCGGGGGTGGTCGGCGCGGGATCGGTGATCGAGGTGCGCATCCGCGTCAGCTTGCGCCGGGTATCGGCAGAGAGCCCTGATGTGGGCGCGAACTTCGCCGCCTGCAGCGCCTGCGCGACCTGGAGCTTGGTCACCTCGGCCCCGGCAGCAGCGGTCAGTGCCTCGGTGTCGCCGGTGATATAGGTCTGGTAAATCCATTCGGCGCGTGCGGCCCGAATACCTTCGGCGGACAGGGCACTTTCCGAGGTGGTCACGAAGGCATTGACCGCAGCGGGCGTGGCTTGTGTAGCGTCTTGGGCAAACGCGGGAACGGCAGCGAGGCACGCGGCGAGCGCGATTACGGAAGCGATGGTTTTCATGGGATGCGACTCCGGTGCGATGATGATTCTGCCCGGAGATTCACTCCGCAGCACAATGTCACGTTACGGCGGCTCTGTTCAGCGTCAAGCGGTAAGGAATGAAACGATCTCGCGGCCCATGTCGGGCTGGGTGACCGATCCCATGTGCGTGCCGGGAACGGTCGTCCGGTGCGCATCGGGCAGCGCGGCGGTCAGCGCATCGGGATCACCGTTATCGTCGTCCTGCGCGCCGCACAGCACCAGCGTCGGCATTGCGATAGCAGCCAACGCGGCGGGTGCGGTGTCGGCCATCGTCCCAAGCAGCAGGCGCACCGCCTCGCGATCTACGTTCATCGATTTCATGAACTGTTGCGCCATATAGGACGGGTCGCCGGGGCGGATGGTACCGAAGCGGGCGATCACGTCGAGGAAAAAGTCAGCACGATTGCTCCACCCCGCAAGCCCCTGCAAGCCCATCCCGCCCAGCACCAGCCGCCGCGGCCGCAGCCCCGCAAGAACCGCCCGCACGCTGGTCCGCGCGCCGAGCGAGAAGCCAACAAGATCGTAGTCGGTCAGGCCAAGGTGCGCGACGAGCGCCTGCGCATCATAGGCCAGTACATCGGGCGGATAGCTGGCCGCATCGTGCGGCTTGGCGCTGTCGCCGTGCGCGCGCAGATCGGGCATCAGCGCCTCGAACCCGGCGTCGGCGAGCGCCTGCGCGTGGCCGAACCTGATCCAGTTCATCTCCGCGCTGGAGAATAGGCCGTGGAGCAGGATCACAGGGTGCCCGGCGCCTATGCGGTGCAGAGCCAATTGGGCGCCGCCGAAGCCTTCGAAATGCTCCGCCATCAGAACCGACCCTCTGCTGGTTCAATGACAGTATTCATCGGATGCCAGTCAGCTCGATCCAAGCTTGCGTGCTTGTCGGCTGCTCGTCCATTGTTTTGGCATCCTCCGACAAGCTTATCCACGGCTGCTTGCTCTTCACCCAGACGTGGGCAACCGGAACCAGCTCGGCGCTGCGATCGAGCGTGCCGCAACGCAGGCTCGCCATGCCCGCGCGCGCATCGTTGACCGCGTAAATCCGCGCCTTGCACTTGGCGCAGCCGAAAATCCGCGAATGTGCGCCGCTCGGCTGATCGTAATCGCCGCAATCAAGTTCGCCCGTCAGTTCGATGTCCGCGACCGCAAACAGCATGTGTTCGGAGAAGGCGCTGCCCGTGCGGGTCTGGCAGTCGGTACAGTGGCAGGCATACGGGTTGAGCCGAAACCCTTCGCGCAAAGTGTATCGCACCGCGCCGCACATGCAGCCTCCGTCAAGCTCGCCCTTCATCGTTTCGCCAGCCCCTCCTGCTCCATCCGCCATACCGCCAGATCGATCCGGTCCTGCCCGAAGAACGGCTCGCCCTCGAACACCAGCGTCGGCACGCCCCAGTGACCTGCGGCTTCGAGCGCGGCCTGGTTGGCGGCGATTTCGGCATCGAGCGCCTCGGCCTCTCGGGCGATCTCGGCTTCGAGTTCGGCGAAATTGAGACCCGCGCGCTGTGCAGCTTGCGCGAGGTGGTCGCCTTCGTTCCAAGCCGCTGTGCCGCCCCAGATCAGGCGCGAGACCTCGTCGACGAACTCCAGACCCTTTCGCCGCCGCGCAGCCGCCTGACCGAGCCGGGTGAGCCGGAAGATGCGCGGCTGCTCATCCGCAATCTTGCGGGTAGCGATGTCCTGCACGATCGGATCGGGCCGCGGCGGAACAAACGGAATGCCCAGATACTGCGACAGCCGCGCCACATCGGTAAGCAGATAGCGCAGCCAGCTGGGATGATTGCGCTCAAAGAAATCAGGCTGCCGGATCGCCAACGGATAAACCGGGCGGACGTTCAGGGTGAGGTCGTATTCCTCCGCCAGCGTCCGATACCGCCGCGTGGCGAGGTAGCTGTAGGGGCTGCGGAAAGACCAGAAGATGTCGGCAGAAAGGGTCATGGTTTGCCGTCACCCCATGTCAGCAGCTCGACATGTTCACCATGGCCCGACCGACGGGCTGCATTCCAGAACTTTCTGTCTGCGGTCAGCACAGGCACCCCCAAATCGATTGCGGTCGCCAGATAGACGCAATCGTAAATCCAGTGATTCATCTCGAACGAAAGCGCCAAGGCTTTTGCAACCAATGTGGCGCTGGGCTGAAATCCCTCGAAAAAACGGGGAATTGCCGCTAGCAAGTCGTTCGCGACGCTTTGGTCGAACGCGCCGTTCAGGCTTTTTCGCCAGAGTACGTTTCCAGCTTCGATCAGCAGCCAGTCGGGAGCCGTGAGGTCCGGCTCGCCCTTGATTCGCGCAAACGCTTCTTCGCGGCCGTCTTCATCGACGACAAACTTCAAGGCAACGCTGGCATCGACGACCAGCAAACCCGATCAATCCGATAAGCGGGCGGCGAGCGCCTCGCGTGCTTGGCGGATGAGAGGAGTGCTGTCGGAAGATCGCTTCTGACCCTGGCACAGCTCCGTGGACAACGCTTCGCGCTCGGCAGGGGTAAGAACCCGGCGGGGCCGATTACGCTCGATCACCACGCGCAATTCTCCTTCGAGCGAACGGCCATTTTCCTTCGCGACCGCGCGATAATCGGCGCGTGTTCCCGGCGGAAGCCTGCGGATGATGACCTGTTCCACGTGATTGTGATATCACTTCGCTATCAAAAGCGCAATCACCCCTTCTTCAAATGTCGCCGCCCCAGCAGTTCCGCGATCTGCACCGCGTTGAGCGCAGCGCCCTTGCGGAGGTTGTCGCTCACGCACCACAGCACGAGGCCGTTCTCGACGGTGGAATCCTCGCGCACCCGGCTCACATAGGTCGCGCCGTCGCCGACGCATTCGATCGGGGTGACGTAGCCACCGTCCTCGCGCTTATCGACCAGCATCACGCCGGGCGCCTCGCGCAGGATGTCCTGCGCCTGTTCGGCACCGATTTCGTTGGCGAACTCGATGTTGATCGCTTCGGAATGGCCAACGAACACCGGCACCCGCACGCACGTCGCCACCACCTTGATCTTGGGATCGAGGATCTTCTTCGTCTCGACCACCATCTTCCATTCTTCCTTGGTCGAGCCATCGTCGAGGAATTCATCGATGTGCGGGATCACGTTAAACGCGATCTGCTTGGTAAACGTGGCCACCGAAACCTGATCGCCCACGAAGATCGCCCGGCTTTGCTCGAACAGTTCATCCATCCCAGGCTTGCCCGCGCCCGACACCGACTGGTAGGTCGAAACCACCCCCCGGGTGATCTTGGCGGTGTCGTGGAGCGGCTTGAGCACGACCACCATCTGCGCGGTCGAGCAGTTGGGGTTGGCGATGATGTTGCGCTTGGCATAGCCGTCGATCGCATCGGGGTTCACCTCGGGCACGATCAGCGGCACGTCGGGGTCCATCCGGTAATACGACGAATTGTCGATCACCACGCAGCCCGCCGCCGCCGCTTTGGGCGCGTATTCCCTGGCCGGTCCCGATCCGGCAGCAAACAGCGCGATGTCCCACCCTGCGAAGTCGAAATGCTCGATGTTCTGGCACTTGAGCGTCCGCCCGGTCTCGCCGTACTCAACCATCGTGCCTTGCGAGCGCGAACTGGCGACTGCGGCGATTTCGTCGCAGGGAAATTCGCGCTCGGCCAGAACGTTGAGCATTTCGCGGCCAACGTTGCCCGTCGCGCCGACCACCACCACCCGGTAACCCATCGTGTCATTCCTTCAAATACGGAAACGGCCGGCGTTCCTGTGGGGAAGCCGGCCGTCTCGGTCTGTGTTGCAGCCCGATCGTCGATATGATCGGTCGTCAGCTCATTCCGCGGCCGCCGGGGCGGTCCGGGTGACTTTACGCTCGGCAATACGTGCGCGCTTGCCGGTGCGGCCGCGCAGGTAATAGAGCTTGGCACGACGCACCACGCCGCGGCGAACCACGACGATGCTGTCGATGTTGGGCGAATACAGCGGGAACACGCGTTCCACGCCCTCGCCGAAAGACATCTTGCGCACGGTGAAATTGGAACCCAGACCGCGGTTGGAACGCGCGATACACACGCCCTCGAACGCCTGAACGCGGGTGCGCTCGCCTTCGACGACGCGCACGCCGATGCGGACGGTGTCGCCCGCCCGGAATTCGGGGATGGTCTTGCGACCCTTGAATTCCTCGATGGCCTCGGCCTCGAGTGTTTGAATCAGGTTCATGACCTGTCCTTCGTTTCGCGCCGCGCGCCAGAGGCAGGCTGAACCCGAGCGCCGATGTGACGCTCCCAAAGGTCTGGCCTGCGTAACCGTGTGTCGATCTCGGCCTGTGCTTTACGCCAGGCCGCGATCTTCGCATGATCCCCCGATCGCAGCACTTCGGGGATCGTGCGCCCTTCCCACTCTGCGGGCCGGGTATAGTGGGGGTACTCAAGAAGTCCGTCTTCGAACGATTCCTCGGCCCCGCTGGAAGGCGCGCCCATTACGCCGGGGAGCAGGCGAATGCAAGCATCGAGCAAAGCCAGCGCGGCAGGCTCTCCGCCCGACAGAACGATGTCGCCCAAACTGACCTGTTCGATGAACGGGCGCGCCTCGAACAGCCGTTCATCAAAGCCCTCGAACCGCCCGCACAGGATGGTGACGCCAGGGCCTGCGGCGAGTTCGCGGATGCGTTGTTGGGTTAGCGGTGCGCCACGCGGAGTCATCGCGAGGACGGGATTGGCGGGGTGCTGCGCCATCGCATGATCGACCGCCGCCGCGACTATGTCAGCCTTGAGCACCATTCCCGCCCCGCCGCCCGCTGGGGTGTCATCGACCGTGCGGTGCCTGTCGGTAGCGAAATCGCGAATGTGGATCGCATCGAGCGACCATGCCCCCTCCTCCAGCGCGCGCCCAGCAAGCGAGACGCCGAGCGGGCCGGGAAACATCTTGGGGTAAAGGGTGAGGACGGCGGCGGCGAAGGTCACTCAAACCGTCCAGTTCTCGACCTTCAGCCCCGGCACGTCGGCGAAGTCGCCCTCGTTGTTAGTCACGACCACCGCCCCGATGCTCAGCGCATGAGCGGCCAGCAAGCGGTCGAAGCGGGCGCGTTTGAAGGGCAGCTTGGCGTAGGCGCGGGCAGCGGCATCGCCGAATGGGACGATCGGCACCACGCGCACAAAGGCCTCGATCACCTCAATGTCGGGCGGATACCCCAAATTCTCGCCCATCATGATCTCGGCAAAGCTGACCGCGGAGATGATGACTTCGCCCGGTTCGCACTGCGCGAGCCTGTCACCAAGCGCGCTGTGCGAACCGAGCATGGCATAGATCGAACAATCCGAATCGAGCAGATACCTGCTCACCCCGATTGTTTCGCCAACCGTGCAGCAATGGTGCTGGGCCGTTCATCGAAATCCCGACGTTCCGGAACCTTGAGGCCTTTGGCCTTGCCCCAGAACCCGCTGATATCGAGTTTGGGCCGTGGCGCATCGACAGGTTCGAGCGCATATCCCGTCGCCACCTTGCGCAGGACCATTTCCGACCCTTCGACGAGGCCCAGCGCCTTGGGAAGCCGCAAAGCCAGCGAGTTGCCCGACTTGAACACCTTGGCGCGATAAACCCCTGCATTGGCCTGTGTTTCCGCAGCCACGGGCCAAGGCGTGCCAGCATTGAACACCGCCGGTGCTTCTTTGACGCGATTATCGGTCATGTCAGTCTCCGTATATACGTCCTGTATATACTATAACCACCGTGCGTCAATCACGATCCGGAAATCCATCCATTCTGGAACAGCTTCTGGCTTCATCGGCACCATGAACCGCTCTCCCGGCCTATCGCCGATCCGGGGCCGCTCGATCTCCAGCAGATCGCCTGCGCCGAAATTC
Organism: Novosphingobium sp.; assembly: GCA_031370045.1. GTDB lineage: Bacteria > Pseudomonadota > Alphaproteobacteria > Sphingomonadales > Sphingomonadaceae > Novosphingobium. The sequence continues at coordinate 11,988 of JANMPV010000217.1, forward strand.
TCGACTGCGACGCACACGCCCAGCGCATCGCCCTCGGTGGAGACCGCAGGGAGGCCGATCAGGTCGGCGTAGTAGTATTCACCCTCGCCCAGCGGCGGGAGTTCGCTGCGCGGGACGGTCAGCGCGGTGCCGCGCAGCGCCTCGGCGGCGGTGCGATCGGGGATTTCGGCGAAGCGGGCGATGGCCCCGCCCTTGCCGTCGTCCTTGAGCTTTAGTGGGGTCAAGGCGCCGCCGTTGAAGACCGTATATCGCTTCAACGCGGCGGCGCCTTCACCGAACAGCTTGAGCCGGACCTCGCCCGTCACGCCATGCGCGCCAGCGATGGCGGCGAGCGTAACGGGGCGGTTCGGGTTCATGCCTCAGCCCTCGGCGTTGGCCTGGGTGCTTTCACCTTCACCGGCCTGGGCGTCGTCGCTGGCATCTGAGTTGGGCGTGGCTTCGTTGGTGGCTTCCGCCGCCGCTTCGGGAGCGGAGTCGGACGGTGCATCCTCGGCAGCCACTTCGGCGACGGGTTCTTCGGACGGAGCCTCGGGAGCGGCTTCTTCGGCAACCGGCTCAGCTTCGGGTTCCGGAGCAGCCGCCTCAACTTCGGGTTCGGGTTCAGGCTCGGGTGCCGGAGCCGCGGCTGCGGCGGCCTTAGCTTCTTCGGCTTCGACCGCCTTTTTGGCGCGATCCTCAACGCGATCCTTGGCCTTCTGGCCCGGCTCGGCCTTGTTCGGGTTGTTGGTCGCGGCGCGTTCCTTGATTCCGGCCTTGTCGAGCATCCGCGCGACCCGGTCGGTCGGCTGCGCGCCGACGCCCAGCAACCCGAACAACGCCGAGCCGGGCCAGAAGGCCAACGATCGCGTTGAGGATCGCGCCAAAAAGGC
>JANMPV010000235.1:0-6871 GCA_031370045.1 Novosphingobium sp.
GGGCTGGCGCTGACCGACACCGTAACGGGCGAGGCGAGCACGTTCGCCACCGATGGTGCGTTCGTGGCGATCGGCCATGCCCCTGCGACCGAGCTGCTCAAGGGCAAGCTGGCGATGGACCCGTCGGGCTATCTGCTGGTCGAGCCGGGCACGCCCAAAACCGCGATTCCTGGCGTGTTTGCCTGCGGCGACGTGATGGACCCGGTCTATCGCCAGGCAGTGACCGCGGCGGGCACCGGTTGCATGGCCGCGCTCGATGCCGAACGGTTTGTGGCCGAGCGTGAGTTTGAAGCGCACAAGGTCGCACAAGCGGCGGAGTAGCCGTTCAGGCGAGCGCCGCGCAGACCCGCTCGAACAGCCACTCGCGCGCGGTCTCTTCGGCGAAGCTGTGCGAGGCGCTGGCGAGGCGGGCGATCTGCGGGTCATCGCCCCAGGCAGCGGCGAAAAGTTCGGCGGTGCGATCGCGGGTCGCGAGCAGGATGGTGATGGGGCCGCCGAATCGCACCAGACCCACGCGCATCTGTTCAGCGAGCGCCGATTTCGGGGAAGGGGCGGCGGCCTGGCGCAAACCTCCGGCCAGCTTGCGCAGATTGATCGCGCCGCCCAGCAGGCGCTTCCATTCCGTTGGATCGGCCAGTTTGGCGGCATAGCGGCGGCGCAAGGCGGCGGGGGCTTGAATTGCATCGTCCTCACCCTCAATCGTCCACGGGTTGGCAAGGACCAGCGCGTCGATCGCCAGACCGCCGCCGAACAGCATCAGCGCGCTGGCGGCGTCGCAGTTGCCGAACGCGACCACCCGGCGAAGGCCCGGCGCGGCGGCGCGGAACGCGGTAAGGGCCGACTCGATATCCGCGCTGCTTTCGCGAAACCCGCGGTTCGCGCCCGAACTGTCGCCCACCCCGCGGCGGTCATAGCGGAATACCGGGTGGCCCGTGGCGGCAATCCGCGCGGCGAGCTGGGCTTGGCCCGCCCACGCTCCGCTGCGAATTTCGTTACCGCCGCTCACAATCAGCAGGCCCGTTTCGCCCGGCGCCGCGTCGAGCGTGCCGAACAGGATTTCTCCCTCACAGGAAAATTCCAGCCCGCTCCTCACAGCTTCAGGTCCGCAATAATCCGCGCGGCGAGGGCGGTGGATAGATCCGCGTCCTCGCCCGGCTCGCTGCGCAGCCACAGCGCCGCACCGCCCAGTTCCTCGAGATTGAGAACTGACTGCGGGCTCAATTCGGGCAGCGCCGCTGCTATCAGATCGCGCACCAGCGCAGCACCGATGCGATAGCCCGCCAGTTCGATTCCCGCGTTGCGGCCATGCTCAAGCAGTCCGTCCATCGTCTCGGTGCGGCATTCTTCGCGCGCTGTCACAGTGCGCGCGCGCAGCATCGGGCGGAGCACTTGCGCGCCCGCAATCGGTTCAAATTGCCAGCCGGGCAGGCTTTGTGGGACGACAACCGCGCCCCCGCGCAAACTCAGGGCGTGAGAGGCGGAAAAGTGATCGGTCGCCGCAACCATCGCCGCCCGCCAGCTTGTCAGGTCCTGTGCATCGAGCGGTGCCAGGCTTTCGTTGCAACCGGGCAAATCGGGCAGCACGCAGCCGATCCCGGCATCCGAAAGGACGCGCATTGTTTCGGCGAGCATCCGTCGGGTGCGATTGGCCTCCTCGAACAGCGCGGGAACGACCAGCACGCGCGCCGCCGCGTCGGACGGCCCGGCGACCAGCGCAAACTCCTCGCTGGTCACGCCCGGTGCGGGGCAGGGCCAGGCGACGCTGTTCACCGCTCGCGTTTGCCCTTCGCGAAGGCGAGCAGGTTGCCGTAGGTCTCGAGCAATTCGCCATCGACCTCATCGTCGTCGATGACGATGTCGAGGCGGTCTTCCATCTCGGTCAGGAGCCCGGCGACGGCCATCGAATCGAGTTCGGGCAAGGCCCCGAACAGGCCGGTTTCGGCCTCGAACGCCGCGACTTGCGCCACATTCAGCCCGAGTACGTCGCGCAGGATCGCGCGCAGCCGGGTGTCGGTGTCGTCGTGCATCCGGTGGGCCGTATCGTCTTGCAAAGGGGGGCCTTCCTGTTCGCGGGGCGCTCTAACTGCGGTGCTGCAGGGCGGCAAGGGGGAAGCCGGGACCGCGCAGCCGATTGCGGAGCAAGTGCGGCCAGCTGCGCGGGTCCAGCGGGCGGTGCATGTCGAGCCGCAGCATCGGGCGGACGTCCTCCATCCAGTCGCGCTTGTAAGCATCGTCACCGGTGCCGAAATCGATCGTGGAGACGCGGTCGCGCTCGATCGCGTGGGCGAACAGCGCATGGCTGAGCAGGGTGCCGGGCGAGTGCGTCTTGGCGTCTTCGATGTGGGCAAGCTTATGGATGTAGGCGGTGCCATGCTCGACGGTCCACAGTTGCGCGGCGACCGGGCGGCCGTCGATGTGGGCGAGGCCGAGGCGCAGCGTGCCTGCTTGACCCTCTTGCTCGGCAAAGCGGCGCAGAAACGCGGGGCTGCCTTCCTCGGGTTTCCAGCTTTGCGCATAGACCGCTTCGTAATCGGCCCAGTCGGCGGGGTCGAAGCGTTCGGCGATGCGCAGCGCAACCACGCCCCTCGACCCCTTGCGCCGCACGGTTTCGCGGAGGCGGCCGGGGCGCGCGGCCCAGTATTCGGCAAAGCTGCGCCCATTTAGAGCGACTCGGTGATTGACATCGACCTGGTGGGCCCGAACGCTCCAGCCCGCTTCGGCAAAGGCTGCAGCGGTGCGCTGGGCATCGGCTTTGGTGAGTGGCTCCAGGCTGATCCGCGGGGCCTTGCGTACCAGATCGCGGGCCAGCGCGGGAAGCAGAGCCTCGCCGCCACCCGCGAACACCGGACGCGCCCAGAAGCTGTACCAGTTGGCGAGGCTGCGCAGTTGGCCGCTGGCCGGGCGGCGCATCAGCGCCAACACACACCGCGCCTCGCCCTCGCTCGCCAGCGCGAGCAGCGGTTGTTCGCCGGACAGGCACAGCTCATGTAACGCGCTCCACCATGCCAGGCGGTCGAACGGCGCGTGCTGGCACTCACGCCCCAGCGCGGCTGCCCATGCCGGTGCGGCTTGCGCCTCGCCCGGATTAACGAGATATTCGAAGCTGACCATTAACCGGGCCTCGTCATCGTCCTTCCTTACCGGACTGCCTCATCATCGAAACCGTCCCGCCCGCGCTGCCGCTCGACCATCTCGCGCTTTGCGGTGCGGCGGATGCGCCCGCGTTGCTGCTGCGTTCGGGGCCTGTAAGCTACGATGCGTTAAGAGCGCGTGTCGCCAGGCTGGCGGGCTGGTTAAGCAAAACGATGCTCCAACCCGGCGCGCGCGTGGCCTGCTGGCTGCCCAAGAGCGAGCTGGCGTGCCTGATGCCGCTGGCGGCGGCGCGCGCGGGGCTGGTTTATGTTCCGATCAACCCGCTGCTCAAGCGCGCCCAAGTCGCGCATATCCTAGCCGACAGCGGTGCGCGGCTGCTGATCGCCAACGCGGGAAGGCTGGCGACGCTCGATCTTGCCGACATCGCGCAAGCGGCTGCGATGGACGAGCAGGCAGTTCTGGCGCAGCTCGATGGCGCGGCGCCCCTGTCAGACCCATCGACCCGCGATCCGGAGGGACTTGCCCAGATCCTCTATACCAGCGGTTCTACCGGCAAGCCCAAGGGCGTCATGCTCAGCCATGCCAACCTGTGGCTGGGCGCGGTCAGCGTGGCGCGCTATCTCAAGCTGGCGACCGATGACCGCTTGCTCGGCGTCATGCCGCTGAGCTTCGATTATGGCCAGAACCAATTACTTGGCGGGTGGTTTGCGGGTGCTTCGATAGCTCCGCTCGATTACCTTACTCCGCGCGATGTCGTGAAAACGATCGAGCGCGAACAGCTGACCACCTTAGCCGCGATTCCCCCGCTGTGGGTCCAACTGGTCGAACAGGATTGGGGCGATACGGGAGCGAGTCTGCGGCGGCTGACCAACACCGGCGGGGCGCTGAGCGTCGATCTGGTCGGCATGCTGCGTTCAAAGTTTCCTCAAGCCGATCTCTACGCGATGTACGGGCTGACCGAGGCGTTCCGCTCAAGCTATCTCGATCCGGCACTGATCGATGATCATCCGACTTCGATCGGTTCAGCGATCCCGTTCGCCGAGGTGATGGTGGTAGCCGACGACGGCAACGAGACTCGTGCGGGCGACGAGGGCGAATTGGTCCACGCCGGGCCACTGGTCGCGCAAGGGTATTGGCAAGATGCGACGCGCAGCGCCGAGCGCTTCCGCCCAGCGCCAGCATGGTCGCGCTTTGGCGGCATGGCGGTGTGGTCGGGCGACCGGGTGCGACGCGATGCCGCGGGGCTGCTCCACTTCGCCGGGCGGCGCGATGCGATGATCAAGACTTCGGGCAACCGGGTCAGCCCGCAGGAGGTCGAGGACGCCGCGCTCGCGACCGGGCTGGTCGCCGAAGTGGTGGCGCTGGGGGTGCCCGATGCGCGGCTGGGGCAGGCGATCCATCTTGTGGCTCGCGCGGCGCGCGGTCATGAAACCGATGCGCCGGAGAATCTGCCCAAGGCGCTGGCCGCCACGCTACCCAACTTTATGGTGCCCCACGAAATCCATTGGCGCGACTTGATGCCGCTCAGTGCCAATGGCAAGCTCGACCGGGTCGCGCTGGTGCAGGAGTTGGCGGCATGAAGCCGCTCGGGCCGATCCCGGACGGATTCGAAGCGATCGACGGCGAACTGGCGGTCGCTGGCCGTACGGCAAGCGCGTTGGTGGCGGAGGCTGGCGACACCCCGCTGTTCGTCTATTCGCGCCAGCTTGTCGCCACACGCATGGCCCGCCTGCGCGCTGCCATGCCCAAGCGGCTAGCGGTTCATTATGCTGTCAAGGCAAACCCTTACTCGCCCTTACTCGAATTCATGACAGGTTTGGTAGACGGGTTCGACATCGCCTCGGCGGGCGAACTCGCGATCGTTTCGCGTGCCGGGATCGCCGCGCGGCATGTCAGCTTCGCTGGGCCCGGGAAACGCGATGCGGAGCTTGAGGCGGCGATTGTTGCCGGGGTGACGATCAACCTCGAATCGCCCGCTGAAGGCCACCGCGCGCTGGCTATCGGCCAGCGGGTCGGCACCGCGCCCCGCCTCGCCGTGCGGGTCAATCCGGACTTCGATCTCAAGGGATCAGGGATGAAAATGGGCGGGGGTGCCAGGCAGTTCGGGATAGATTCAGAGAAAACACCCGAAGTCATCCGCGCGATCCTCGCAGCGGGTGCGGAGTGGCGCGGGCTGCATATTTTCGCGGGAAGCCAGGCGCTCGATGCCGCGGCGATCATCGAGGCGCAGGCGCAGACTTTGGCGCTTGCTGACCGGCTTGCCGAGCAATCCGGTACTCCGCTACCGGCCTGTAACCTGGGCGGGGGTTTTGGCATCCCCTATTTCCCTGGCGATATCGATCTGAACGTCGAAGCCATCGGCGCGGCGCTGGGCGAGCGGTTTGCCGCGCTCCCGCCCACGCTCAAAGACACCGATTTCTGCATCGAACTGGGTCGCTGGTTGGTCGGGCCGACGGGGGTCTATCTGACCCGGATCGTCGATCGCAAGGAAAGCCACGGCGAGGTGTTTCTGGTCACCGACGGCGGCCTCCACCACCAGCTTGCCGCCAGCGGCAACTTCGGCACCGTGATCCGGCGCAACTACCCGGTGGCGATCGCCAGCCGTTTTGGTGCCCCGATTGAGGAAGAAGCCAGCGTCGTGGGATGTCTGTGCACCCCGCTCGACCGCCTTGCCGACAAGGCCGGTTTCCCGCGCGCCGAAGTGGGCGATCTGGTCGCGGTGTTCTGTGCCGGTGCCTATGGCGCAACCGCCAGTCCGGCGCAGTTCCTGGGGCAGGGGCCAGCGCGGGAAATGTTGATCTAACGGCCTGATAAAGCGGAGGGTTAACCTCTCGCCAGCGCCGATCCCGAAACGGGACACCGCCCGCGCATCGCTTGTGCGTCGGGCCGTTCAGCCAACAAGGCTAACGGTATCTTTACCAATTCTCCGCATAGCTCGTCGCTGAAACGGTGGCTGGCGGACCCGGAAGCGGCGTTTGCAAGGGCTCCGGCGCGTGCCTGACGAGGACCTTGTCGATGAATCTGTCCCAGCTCGTTGCCACATTCGCGCTCGCCAGCCTGGCGCTCGGCGGGTGTGCGGGCAGTTCCGCTGGCCCGCAACTGCCCCCCGCCACGTTCGTCGCCACGCAAGAAGGCCCGGGTGAGGACTATGTGATCGGCCCACTCGACGAGTTGACGGTGTTCGTCTGGCGCAATCCCGAACTCGGCGCGCAAGTCCAGGTGCGCCCCGACGGGCGCATCACGACGCCGCTGATCACCGACATGCCCGCGGTGGGCAAGACCCCGTCGATGCTGGCGCAGGACGTCAAGCTTCAGCTTTCGCAATACATCCAGGACCCGATCGTCTCAGTGATCGTCAACAAGTTCGCGGGCACCTTCAGCCAGCAGGTCCGCGTCGTGGGCGCGACCCAGAAGCCGGCCTCGATCCCGTTCCGCGCCAACATGACACTGCTCGACGCGATGATCGCGGTGGGCGGGCTCAGCGAATACGCCGCGGGCAACCGCGCGCGCCTGATCCGGTTCGATCGCGATACCGGCAAGCAGAAGGAATATGCGCTGCGGATCTCCGATCTGCTCAAGAAGGGGGCCAGCAAGGCCAATGTCCAGCTGATGCCGGGCGATGTCATCATCATCCCCGAGAGCACGTTCTGAGCACCGGGGCCCTGCGATGAACACCATTCTCACCGAACTGCGGATTGCCGCTTACGGCGCGTGGCAGCGCCGCTGGATGGCGCTCGGCGTTGCCTGGGGCGTCGCCATGCTCGGCTGGCTGGCGGTG
>JANMPV010000105.1:0-2167 GCA_031370045.1 Novosphingobium sp.
CGAACTTACACCAACCCCCGACACCGCTGGCGATGGCGAAATTGAACAGGCCAGGTGTCGCGGCGTTTATTTTTTGCGCAACCTCGTCGGGCGAGAGCGGTGAAATCAGATCGACCCGTTTTCCGAAAATGTAGTCCTTCAGTCTCATCGCTGGACATTGTCTCGGCTCTGATTTTTTCGCAATCGAAAGGCATTCCATGTCCTTCCTCACCACCATAGCTTCCGCCTTCAAGGCGGGGGCCGATCCCGCACGTCCGCCGCTTGCGCGCAGCTATGCTTCGCCGTGGCTGTTTCCCGAGGCTTACGGGCTCGCCAGTCCGCGCGGGACGTTCAACTATGACGCGGCAATCCGCTCCGGGTATCTGCACAATCCGGTGGCGCAGCGCGCGGTGCGGCTGGTGGCGGAGGGGGTCGGCGGCGCGCCGTTGAGTGCCTCCGATCCCGCGCTCGGTGCGCTGGTTGCGGCCACGTCCGCCGGGCAATCGCTGGCCGAGACGATTGCAGCGCAGCTGCTGCTCCACGGCAACGGCTATATCCAGGTGCTCAAGGATGCCCGCGGGCGGCCGGTCGAGCTGTTCGCGCTGCGGCCAGAGCGGGTGACGGTGGTGCCCGATGCTTCGGGCTGGCCCGCCGCGTTCGATTATCGCGTCGGCGAGGCGCTGCTGCGGATCGACGCGCTCGACGATTTGGGGCGGCCCAACCTGATCCACCTCAAGGGCTATCACCCGGCGGACGACCATTATGGCGCGGGCTGCCTCGATGCAGCGGGCGAGGCGGTGGCGATCCACAATGCGGCGGCGGCGTGGAACCGCGCGCTGCTCGAGAACGGGGCGCGGCCTTCGGGCGCGCTGGTCTACGATACCGGCGAGCCCGGTGCGGTGCTTGCGCCCGATCAGTTCGACCGGCTCAAGGCCGAGCTGGCCAGCGCCTATGCCGGGGCGGTCAACGCCGGGCGGCCGATGCTGCTGGAAGGTGGGCTCAAGTGGCAGAGCCTGAGCCTGTCACCCGCCGATATGGATTTCGCCACGCTCAAGGCCGCGGCGGCGCGTGATATCGCGCTCGCCTTCGGGGTGCCGCCGATGCTGCTGGGGCTGCCCGGTGACGCGACCTATGCCAACTACCGCGAGGCCAACCGCGCGCTGTGGCGGCTGACGCTGTTGCCGCTGGCAGGCAAGATCCTGGCTGCCATCGCGGAAGGCCTGGCCGCGTGGTTTCCGGCCGCGACGCTGAGCGTCGATCTCGACCGGGTGCCCGCGCTGGCCGAAGACCGCGAGCGGCTGTGGGCACAGGTAACCGCTGCGGATTTCCTTTCGGCGGGTTAAAAGCGCGCGCTGCTTGGGCTCGCAGAACCGGAGAAGCCCAATGACGCATGAGGATATGCTCGCGCGGCTGATCGCGCAGGCATCGGGCGAGGGCGCCGAGTTGGTCACCTTGCGCGCGGTGGTCGAGGAGGCGAGCGATCTGGGCGCGGCGCGGGTGCTGACCCGGATGGGGCTGGCCGACGCGGGCGCGCACGAAGACCTCCACGAGCTGCGCGAACTGCTGCGGGCCTGGCGCGATGCCAAGGCCAGCGCGTGGAAAGCGGTGATCGAGTGGACCGTGCGCGGCCTGCTCGCGCTGCTGCTGCTCGGCATCGCGTTCCGCCTCGGTTTGGGAGACCTGTTCAAATGACACGCGCTTTTACCGGACGTTTTGCCGGGTACGCCGCGATCTTCCGCCGTCCCGACGCCAGCGGCGATGTGATCCGTCCCGGCGCGTTCGCTGCCAGCCTGGCCGCGCGGACGCGCTCGGGCGATCCTCTGCCGCTGTTCTGGCAGCACCGCCCCGACCAGCAGATCGGCTGGGTCGAGCGCGTCGCCGAGGACGCCAAGGGACTGCGCGTGATCGCGCGGCTCTCCAACCCCGAAGGGACCAACGCGGCGATGGTGCGCGCGGGCGAGGTGACCGGGCTTTCGTTCGGCTACCGCGCCCGCGAGGCGCGCGAGATCGTCCTGTCCGGCGCCCAGACCGGGCGCGAGCTTTCGGACATCGACATCTTCGAGGTCAGCGTGGTGACCGAACCGATGCAACCCGCGGCGCGGGTGCATCTGGTGGTTTGAGAGTCCCCGCGAAGGCGGGGACCTCAGGCCTCGTTGCGCAATCCCTCCTGAGGTCCCCGCCTACGCGG
>JANMPV010000319.1:0-4602 GCA_031370045.1 Novosphingobium sp.
TCGTTTCACCCGACAATGACGCGGCGCCCGCCTGGATCGGCTGGCCCGGCGATCCCGCCCCCGATGGCGAAGAACCCACGCTCAGCGTCGCCGACGCCGGGCTGGCGATCTCTGCCGCCGCCGCAGGCCTCGGCCGCGCGCGTGTCCCCGCATTGCTCGCCGACGCCGCGCTGGCCGCCGGTCAGCGCATCGTCGTGGGGACGCGCGAGCCGGGCCGCCGCGGCTACTGGCTCGTCGCGCCGACCCCGCAATGGCGCCAGAAAAAGGTCAAGGCGCTGGTGGGGTGGCTGACCAGTTGAGGCTTACGGATCCCCAACATCGAAGTGGTCGTCGATCTTCTGCGGTTTGGCCAGCGACTTGATCCCCGGCGCGGCGGCGCGGTTGAGCAGCGCGGCGACCGCGGGATCGGTCGAGTTGGTCAGCTTGCCGTTGTCGTCGAACTTCGCGGCGAGCACGAAGGCGGCCTCCATTGCCGAATAGGCCGGGTCCCAGTGGACGTTTTCGGGGACGTGGCTGTGGCCGTAATGCCCGCCCTTGGTGGTCCACAGCGTAGCGTCGCGGTTGTGCCCGCCCGGGTCGGCGCCGTTTTTGGCGGGCTTGGGCGGGCCGGCGGGCCACACCGAAGGCACGCCGTGCTCCTTTTCAAGCCAGCGGCACAACCTCGCGACATTCTTGAGCGTGGCCAGCGGCTTGTCCTTGCCCGCGAACGCGACGACTTCCATCTGGAGCGCGCGGGCGCGGTTGGTCTCGACCCCGCCCGGCGGATTCTTCAGCGCCCGCGCGCCTTTGCCGGTATCGATGTGCTGGAAGATCGTGGTCCCGTCGATGGTGAAGTGGGGATCGGCCTTCTTGGCCTTGTAGGCGTCCATCGCCGCCTGCGCGGTGCGCCCTTCGGTGGTGTGGTGGACGATCTTGAACGGGGTACCGGTGTAATCGCCGGACGAGCCGGAGATCGGTTTCTGGGTGGCAAACGGGCATATGGCCATGGCGCGGTCCTTCTGGGTGGAGAGGCCGTCCGCTTTCCGCGCCCGTTGATCTAGCGGCTCAGCACAGCGGGTATATTCGCGCAAATCCCGCTTGCCAAGCGGCCGCTGGCGGGCGCACCATCAAAAGAAAAGACCCGCCCCACGGGCCGCACCTTCGAGTCGCTCTCACTGGAGAGAATGATGAAGCTGCGCAGATATCACGGTTTTACGACCAGCTTTTCAGGGCATTACGCGTCGATTTCAGGCGGGGGCCTCCCGGCTTTCCGGGGGTGTGGATCGTGACGGAGGCTTCGAAGGCCCGCCCCGCGATGGCGGCCATGCCGTTTCGTCCCCTGACGATCATCGCCAAGGATCCCGGCTTGCGGATCGGCGGCAAGGACGGCCCGATGGCCTTCGCCCAAGTCGATGTGGCAGCGGAAAAGCTCGCCTGGGGGCCGATGGGCTACCGGATCAAGGTGGTCGATTACAACGCCACCGACCGCGTGACCTACAAGGACATGCAGGTTTATGAAGATGACAAGGGGCAGCCGGTCGATCCGTTCATCCCGCGCGCGGGCGAGACGGTGCAGGATGCCGGATATCAGGCGCGGCTGATCGGCGATCCCAATTTCCACGCCCAGAACGCCTATGCCATCGCCATGCGCACGCTGTGGCAGTTCGAGCATGCGCTGGGGCGGCGGGTGAGCTGGAGCTTCGGCGGGCACCAGTTGCACATCGCGCCGCACGCCTTCGCCCAGGCCAACGCGTTCTATTCGGAGCCCGACCGAACGCTGATGTTCGGCTATTTCCGCAACGCCAAAGGCGAAGCGATCTACACCTCGCTGTCGCACGACATCGTCGCGCACGAAACCACCCACGCGCTGCTCGACGGGCTGCGGACGCGTTTCACCGATCCCTCGCTGCCCGACCAGGCGGCGCTGCACGAAGGCTTCGCCGACATCGTCGCGCTGTTCTCGGTGTTCTCGATCAAGCAGGTGGTCGCCGCGGCGATCGGCGAGGATGGCACTTACGCCAACGAGGATGCGCGTATCGCGCTGGTCAAGGCCAGCAAGCTCACGATGGAAGCGCTCAGGGGATCGGTGTTTCTGGGGATTGGCGCGCAATTCGGGCGCGCGCTCAACGATACCGGCGACTTGCGCCATTCGGTGCTGCGTACGCCCGCGGACTTTGCCTCCGAGATGGGCGATGAACACGATCGCGGCGAGCTGATCGTCGCCATTCTGACCCAGACTTTCGTCACCTTGTGGCACAAGCGGATCACCGCGCTGGGCAAGTTCAAGGGCAAATACAACCTGGCGATGGTGGTCGACGAAGGCGCAAAGCTTGCCCAGCAACTGCTCACGATGTGTATCCGCGGGCTCGACTATTGCCCGCCGACCGACATCGACTTCGGGCAGTTCCTGGCCGGGGTGCTGACCTGCGACCGCGAAGTGGCGCCCGACGATTCGCAGTTCAATTATCGCCAGGTGCTGCGCGATACCGCCGCCGAATACGGGATCCATCCGCCCGCCGACCAGTGCGACGCCGAAGGTTGCTGGGAGCCCTTCGTCCCCAGGGAGCCGTTGTCGTACATGCGCAGCAATTTCGATGCCATGACCCACAGCAAGGACGAATTGTTCCGCTTTCTGTGGGAAAACCGCGACGAGTTTAACATCAGCACACGCGCCTATACCGAAGTTCTGTCGATCGATGCCGCGCACCGTACCGGCCCCGACGGGATCAACCTGTGCGAGACGATCTGTCAGTATTCGCAGCGTGCCGACCTGTTTGGGTCGGAGACGAAAAAGGTCCTGGGGTTCGAGCGGCCCGCGGACATGAGCACCACCACGCCGTACACATCCTATGGCGGCGGGGTGCTGATTCTCGACCAGTACGGCCAGGTCAAATATCATATCCATAACCCGCTGATGGGCGGGCAGCGCCAGCTCGACCGGCTGGTCCACCTCGAAGAAACCGGCGAACTCGATGGCCGCAAGCATATCGGCGCGATGCGCTTTGCGCTGTGCCACATGGATCGGATGGGAGCCTGACGATGCCCGCACCAGCCGCCCCGCCGGTCTCCGCCACGCTGTTCGCCTATCAGGTCGGCTTTGGCGACTGCTTCCTGCTTCGCTTCACTTATGCCGACGGTTCCCTCCGCCATATCCTGATCGATTTCGGCACCACAGGTTTGACGCTCAAATCCCCCAAGGATCAGATGCTGCGGATCGCCAACGACGTGAAAAAGAAGTGCGGCGGAAAGCTCGACGTGGTGGTTGCCACCCACCGCCATGCCGATCACATCAGCGGCTTTGCCACCAACAAGGGCAAGGGATCGGGCGATGTCATCGCCTCGCTCAAGCCCGAGCGCGTGGTTCAGCCGTGGACCGAAGCGCCCGACGCGACCGATGAAACCCTTGGCCCCGACGTGGGCGCCAAGGCCCTTTCGTCGCGCCGCTTTGCCCTGAAGCAGATGCACAAGACCGCCAGGCTCGCGGTCGAGAGGATCGACAGCGGCAAGATCGATATGCCGGCTGCGCTCGCCGGACAGTTGCGCTTCATCGGCGAGGACAATCTGTCCAACGCGTCGGCGGTCAAGAACCTGATGACCATGGGCAAGAACGTCTATGTCTATCACGGTTGCGATCCGAAGCTGGGCGAGTTCCTGCCCGGGATCGAGGTTACCGTGCTCGGCCCGCCCACGCTCCACCAGACCGACACCATCCGCAAGCAGCGTTCGCGCGATGTGGACGAGTTCTGGCAGATGGCGCCGCGTCGGTTTGCCGATGCGGGCGGGGGCGGGGACAGCCCCAAGCTGTTCCCCAACGCCCCGCAATTCGACCTCAAACTCGTCGAATATCGCTGGGTCGCCGAGCGGATCGACAAGGCGCAGGGCGAGATGATGCTCGGCCTGGTTCACGCGCTCGATGCGCAGATGAACAACACCAGTGTGATCCTGCTGTTCAAGGCCGGATCGAAGTCGCTGCTGTTCCCCGGCGATGCCCAGCTCGAAAACTGGCAATATGCGCTCTCGACCCCGCTCGCGGACAAGCTCGACGAGGTCGACCTCTATAAAGTCGGCCATCATGGCAGCCTCAACGCCACCCCAAAGTCGATGTGGAACCGCTTCAAGAAGAAGGGGACGAAGGACAAGCCGGACAGGTTGCAATCGGTGATGTCGACCCGCGACGACAAGCACGGCAGCACCGGCTCGGGCACCGAAGTGCCGCGCAGCAAGCTGGTCACCGAACTTAAAGCACAAAGCACGCTGGTCGATACTCGCGACTTGGCCGAGGAAGACCTGTTCAGCGTGATCGAGATCGATTTGCGCTGAGGCGTCTCCTCAGATGTCGATGACCAATGGCTCGTCCGGCGCCGCCGGGAACACACAGGCGTAGTCCCACTTCGCCTTGAGCGCCTTGTCGTCCCACGAATTGGTGCGGTCGCTGGCGTAGTTGAAGTGCAGCGTCTTGGCGCCGGGCTGGCCGAACTTGAGCACCCGCGCGATCGCTTCGGGATCGGGATGGCCGAACACCGCGCCGCTGGTCGAGATCGCGAAGCGGCGGCAATCGAGCAGTTCGACGAGTTCGCGGGTGACGTTGGCGCGGCTGGCGTGGTGCGGCAGCTTGACCAGATC
>JANMPV010000331.1:0-2648 GCA_031370045.1 Novosphingobium sp.
CGGCGGGCGGGTCAGCGATCCGGGGCTGCGCGCGCAGATCATGGCGCTGCGCTTCGATCCCTCGGCCTCGGCGCTGATGGCGGCTGAATTGGCCAACGACAACCGCGCCGAATTGCAATCCACGCTAGGGCGGACACCCGATCCGTCCGAACTCTACCTCGCGCACTTTCTGGGAGCGGAGGGCGCCCGCAATTTCCTGAGTGCTTTGGCCGCCGATCCGGCACAAGCGGCAGCGGGGCTGATGCCCAAGGCGGCAGCGGCCAACCGGACCATCTTCTTTGACGGTGGCGCTCCGCGATCCCTGGCCGGGATCATGGACCTGATCCGCCGCAAGGTCTCTGCGGCGATGGACGACAGATCGTTTACGCCTTCGTTTGCACCCGCCTTTGGCCCTCCCTCCACGCCGCCGCAGACCCTCGCCGGTGGCCCGCTGGCGCACGAATTTCACGCTGCCGCACAGGCTCCTGCCGCGCTGCGGCTGTCGATGGCCGAAACCTTGCGCACCACCTTCGGTACCAGCGCCGCCGCGACCCCGGCGGGCGTGCGCAGCGCCTATGGCAAACTTGCGGCGTTCGGCCTGTGAGTGGTCTGCTGCGTTTCAACCCGGCCACGCTGGCGCTGCCGGGGGGGATCCTTGCGCTGATCGTGCTGATGATCGTGCCGGTCCCGGCGTTCATCCTTGATGTCTCGTTCGTGCTCAATATCGCGCTTTCGGTGGCGATCCTGATGGCCGCGATGAACGCCGAAAAGCCGCTCGATTTCAGCTCGTTCCCCTCGGTTCTGCTGTTCGCGACGCTGTTTCGCCTGGCGCTCAACGTCGCTTCGACCCGCGTCGTGCTGGTCCACGGCCACGAAGGCGGCGCGGCTGCGGGCCACGTGATCGAGGCGTTCGGCGCATTTCTGATCGGCGGTAACTTTGCGGTCGGGCTGTTCGTGTTTGCGATCCTGATGATCATTAACCTGATGGTCGTGACCAAGGGCGCGGGGCGGGTCTCTGAAGTCTCGGCGCGGTTCACCCTCGATGCCTTGCCCGGCAAACAGATGGCGATCGACGCCGACCTTGCCGCCGGATTGCTGACCGCCGACGAAGCCAAGGCGCGCCGCCGCGAGGTGGCGACCGAAGCCGATTTCTATGGCTCGATGGACGGTGCTTCCAAGTTCGTGAAGGGCGATGCGCTGGCCGCGCTGCTGATCCTGGGGGTCAACATCATCGCCGGGTTCTGCCTGGGGATGATCAGCCACGGCCTGACTGCGGGCGACGCCGCGCAGAAGTACGTGGCACTGGCGGTGGGCGATGCGCTGGTCGCGCAAGTCCCCTCGCTGCTGCTGTCGATCGCCGCCGCGGTGATCGTCACCCGGGTTGCCGACACCCGCGACCTGGCCGGACAGATCGGTGGCCAGCTGGCCAAACCGCAAACCTGGCTCCCGGTCGCGGTGATCCTGGGCGCGATCGGGATGATCCCGGCGATGCCGCAAACGATCTTCCTGCCCGGTGCCGCGCTGGCCGGCTGGCTGTGGCACACTCTGCGCCAGCGCGCTGGGCGGCCAGCACTTGTGGCCGAGGCGCCAGCCGCGCCCGATCCCGCGCACATCACGCTCGACGACGTTTCCGACCACACCCTCGTCACCATCGAGCTGGGTTATGGCCTGGTCCACCTTGTCAGCGACAAGCGCGGCGCGCCGCTGGTCTCGCGGATCACCGGGGTACGCAAGCAGCTGAGCCAGGCGTTCGGTTTTGTCGTCCCGCAATTCCGCGTGCGCGATGCGTTCGAGCTGCCGCCCTATGACTATCGCATCCTGCTGGGCGGGGTCCCGCTGGGCGGCGTGGCGATCCGCCCCGACCGGCTGTTGGCGATCGACACCGGGGATGCAGCAATCCGCCACACCCTCGACGGTGAGGCCACCCGCGACCCCAGCTTTGGCTGCCCGGCGCTGTGGATCGATCCGGCGCAGCGCGATTCGGCGGTCGCCGCAGGGTTCCTTGTGGTTGACGCGAGCACGGTGATCGCCACCCACCTCAACCAGGTGCTGAGCGCGCGGCCCCAGGCCCTGCTCGGGCCGGACGAGGTCCGCGACCTGCTCGATGGGGTCAAGCAGCACGCTGCCGGCCTGGTCGAGACGATCTACCCCCAGCCGCTCAACCTGGCCGCGCTGACCCGCCTGCTGCGCGCCCTGCTCGACGACGGCATCCCGATCGCGCACCCGCTGCCGATTCTCTCCAGCCTGAGCCAGGCGGTGCAGCAAACCGCCGAGCACGAGCGCCTGATCGATCTGGTCCGTTGCGATCTGGGTGGGCTGATCGTCGGCCGGATCTGCGCGCCCGATGCCCGGCTGGCGGTCATCACGCTCGATTCGACGCTGGAAACCGCGATCGTCCAGGGTCTCCACGATCCGGTCACCGGGCAGCCGGTGATCGAACCCGATCTGGCGCGCGGGATCGGAGAGCGGATCGCGGGCATTGCCGCCGAACGCGGCGCGGGTGCCTCGCCTCCGGCGCTGGTGGTCCAGCCGCAAGCCCGCCGCGCGCTCGCCGCGCTGCTGCGGCTGCGCGCGCCCGATTGTCTGGTCATCTCGATTTCCGAACTGCCCGCGGCGCAACAGATCGAGGTTGTCGCGGTGATCGGGCGCGATGCGCCGTTGGCGCTCGC
>JANMPV010000337.1:0-5046 GCA_031370045.1 Novosphingobium sp.
CTGCGCGCTGTTCGACGGGCTGTGGGCCGAGGGCGAGACCCACCAGGTGTGGATGAGCCACGGCGACAAGGTCACGCAGCTCGCTCCCGGCTTTCGCCCCGTCGCTGCCAGCGCGGGCGCGCCGTTCGCGGTCATCGCCAACGACGAAAAGCGCATCTACGCGATGCAGTTCCACCCCGAAGTGGTCCACACCCCCGACGGCGGCAAGCTCTACAAGAACTTCGTCCGCCATGTCTGCGGGCTGGCCGGCGACTGGACGATGGCCGAATTCCGCAAGACCAAGATCGAGGAAATCCGCGCGCAAGTCGGCAAGGGCAGAGTCATCTGCGGGCTTTCAGGCGGCGTGGACAGTGCGGTCGCCGCAGTCCTCATCCACGAGGCGATCGGCGAGCAATTGACTTGCGTGTTCGTCGACCACGGGCTGATGCGGCTGGGCGAGGCCGACCAGGTCGTCAGCCTGTTTCGCGGTCACTACAACATCCCGCTGATCCACAAGGACGTCAGCACGCTGTTCCTGGGTGGCCTGGCGGGCATCACCGATCCCGAGGCCAAGCGCAAGTTCATCGGCAAGACCTTCATCGACGTGTTCGAGGCCGAGGCGCGCCAGATCGGCGGGGCCGAATTCCTCGCCCAGGGCACGCTCTATCCCGATGTGATTGAGAGCGTCAGCTTCACCGGCGGGCCGAGCGTCACGATCAAAAGCCACCACAATGTCGGCGGGCTGCCCGAGCGGATGGACATGAAGCTGGTCGAACCCTTGCGCGAACTGTTCAAGGACGAGGTCCGCGAACTCGGCCGCGAGCTGGGCCTGCCCGAAGTGTTCGTCGGCCGCCACCCGTTCCCCGGCCCGGGCTTGGCGATCCGCATCCCCGGCGAAGTCACCCGCGCCGCCTGCGACACGCTGCGCAAGGCCGACGCGATCTACCTCGAGGAAATCCGCAACGCCGGTTTGTACGATGCGATCTGGCAGGCGTTTGCGGTGCTGCTGCCCGTAAAAACCGTCGGCGTGATGGGCGATGCCCGCACCTACGACAACGTTTGCGCCTTGCGCGCAGTGACTTCGACCGATGGGATGACCGCAGATATCTACCCCTTCGACGCCGCGTTTTTGAGCCGGGTTGCGACACGGATCATCAACGAGGTCAAGGGGATCAACCGGGTGGTGTATGACTATACGTCGAAGCCGCCGGGGACGATTGAGTGGGAGTGAGTTAAAGTTCGCCCCATTCGAGCGGCTCGACCCGGCGAACTACCAGGCCCCAGCAGACCATCCCGATCACGATGACCCCGGCAGCAACGAGGAACGCCACACGATAATTGCCCGTAGCGTCGATCGACCAGCCGGTCAGCAGCGGGCCGATCACCCCGGAAAGCCCGGCGACGCCGTTCTGGACGCCCACCCACTTGCCCGCGCAACGTGGCCCGGCAATCGTCTGCCCGATCGAGAATACGCTGAACGCACCGAGGCCATTGGCCACCGAATAAGCCAGCAGGCCCCCCACCGCGACCATCGGGCTGCCGAACGCGCATGCCAGCATACAGCCCAGCGCGACCACCAGCGAGGTCAGGATCATCGTTTTGCGCACGCCGTTTTCGCTGTCGCCGCGTGCGATCCAGCGGTCGGCGATGCGCGCGCCGATCATCCCGAACACCGCCGAGAGCAAGTAGACCGCGCCGCCCAGCCAGGCCATTGCGACGATCGAATAGCCCTGCTGCTTGACCAGGTAGAGCGGCAGCCACGACAGCACGAGGAAGTAGGCATAGTTCGAGCAAAAATGGCCGAGCGCCGTCCCCCACATCTCGCGCTTGGCCAACATCAGGCGAAAGCTCGGCGCGGGTCCATGGTCAGCGGTTTGTCCATCGGCCCGCGTGACGGGTTGCGGCGGCTTCACGCGCAGCCATGGCACCAGCCACATCAGCGAAATCGCGCCGAACACGAAAAACAGCGCACGCCATCCGAACTGCGCGATCATCAGCCCACCCAGCAGAATCCCGGCGCCATTGCCCAGCATCAGCCCCGCGCCGGTCAAGGCGTTGGCAGATGCCAGCCGAGCAGCCGGGACGTGCAGCGACAGCAGCTTCGAACTCGCGGGCCACCCCGCGCTCTCTCCCAGCCCAAGCAGCAGGCGCAGCGCCAGCAGCATGGCGAAGCCCGTAGCCAGCCCGGTAAGCAGCGTCGCAACCGACCAGACGAGCAGGCCCAGCGCCAGCGTGCGGTAAGCGTTGATCCGCTCGGACAGCCATCCCGACAGAAAATGCCCGGGCACATAGGTCCAGTAGAACGCCGAGATCAGCACCCCGATCTGTGAATTGGAGAGTTCGAGCTGGTCCTTAATCAGCGGTGCGGCAGTGGAAAAATTGCCGCGGTCGAGCGCGTTGATGAAGATTGCCAGAGCCAGCAGCGTGACCAGCGTACCAGCCGATGTGCTGCGACCTGCTTGGCTGAGACCATCCGTGTCGACCTGCGTCGCCATCCACCACTCTCCCCCAGGGCGCCCGTGCTTGCTTACCGCGGGCTCGGCCGGACCCTAGGCGGCATCGTCGCCCGACCCAAGCAAAAGCGCGCGGCGGGATCCGGGGTGCAGCCCGGGAAACTTACGCCCATCCCGACGTTAACCGAGAGTCCGCCTGGGCGCGTTCGCGCTTGGCACCTGTTTCAAGGAGAATCGCAATGAACAGGGCACGCATCATCTTACTCGGCGGCATGGCGTCGGCCTCGCTTGCGCTGGCCGGCTGCGCCACGGTCGAAGAGGCTGCGGTGGAAGCCGTTGCCGATACTTATCACGCCGAACTCACCGGCGCGAAGGAAGTGGGCGGGGGCGACGCCGATGGATCGGGCACCGCAGAAATCTCGGTTTCGGACCGGCTCAACCAGGTCTGCTGGGATATCAAGGACATCCGCAATATCGGCATAGTCACCGGCGCGCATATCCACAAAGGCGCGGTCGGGGTCAACGGCCCGGTCGTGGTCATGCTGACCAAAAGCAACGAAGGCACCTGGAAGGGCTGCGCCGATCGCGGCAGCGAGTGGACCCAGGACATGATCAAGGCCAACTACAGCGGCTTTTACGTCAACCTTCACACCGCCGAATATCCCAACGGCGCGATCCGCGGTCAGTTGCACCGCTGACCACGGCGCTCCTGAGCGTCGGGTACTTTCGACTGCGTTGCCCGCCTCTAACGGGGCATCGGGGCGACGCTCAAGCCGTTCAGTTGGCTGCGGCGACCTTGCGATAGGGCACGAACTCACCCAGCCCGACGAAACCGCTGTAGAAGTTGCTTTGGCGATCCTGGAGGTGGACGATGTCGATGCTGCACAGCGACGATCCGCTGCCGTACAGGTTCGTCACCAGGATATCGTCGTCATCGAGCGATTCGGCGCCGCTGCGCGGGCGGTTGACGTATAGCGTGCGCCCCGCCTCATAGACGATCGCGGTCCGATCAATGATCCGCGAGCTGCGGATGGTGGGCAGGTAGATGCAGTCCTGCGGCTTCCCCGCGACGCGCCCGTCGAGCAGCTTGGCGAGCTTTTCCTCAGGCGTCTGGCGGGGTCGGGCGTCGGCGGCGACCGACAGCGAGAGCACGGTTGCGGCGGCGAGAACGGCGGCGACGGTCTTACGCATGGCAGCGACTCCTTTGGCGCTTGGCGCCAGCGTACGCCGCGGTGGCTTAACCGCCAATGACTCGTTTTTTCGCCTGACAGCGGAACGGCAAGAGCACACCCCGGACCAGAACGCTCAACCCGTCCCGCCCACGGTCAGCCCGGCCACCAGCAGTGTTGGCTGGCCGACGCCCGCGGGAACGCTTTGGCCGCCCTTGCCGCACACGCCGACGCCTTCGTCGAGCGCCATGTCGTTGCCGATCCCGGTGACCCGGGTGAGCACGCTAGGGCCGTCGCCGATCAGCGTCGCGCCCTTGATGGGGGCGCCCAGCTTGCCGTTCTCGATCTTGTAGGCTTCGGTGCAACTGAACACGAATTTGCCCGAGACGATATCGACCTGACCGCCGCCAAAGCTTTTGGCGAAGATGCCGTTCTTGACCCGGCTGAGCAGCTCGGCGGGGTCATCATTGCCACCGCGCATGAAAGTGTTGGTCATGCGCGGCATCGGCGCGTGCGCAAAGCTCTCGCGCCGCCCGTTGCCGGTGGGCGCGACCCCCATCAGCCGTGCGTTGAGCCGATCCTGGATATAGCCCTTGAGGATGCCGTCCTCGATCAGCACGTTTTCCTGCGTCGGCGTGCCCTCGTCGTCGATGCTCAGCGAGCCGCGACGGTCGGCGATGCTGCCATCATCGACCACGGTCACCCCCGGCGCGCCGACGCGTTCGCCGATCCGTCCCGAGAACGCACTGGTCCCCTTGCGGTTGAAATCGCCCTCGAGCCCATGCCCCACGGCTTCGTGGAGCAGAATTCCGGGCCAGCCGGGGCCAAGCAGCACGGTCATTTCGCCCGCGGGCGCGGCGACGCTGTCGAGGTTGGCGAGCGCCTGCGCCAGCGCGGTGTCGATCGCGCGGTTCCAGGTCGCAGGCTCGAACAGCCGGTCATACAGCCAGCGCCCGCCGATCCCGAAGCTGCCGGTCTCGCGCCGTCCGTCGCGCATCGCGACGATGCTAACGTTGAGGCGGACGAGGGGCCGGATATCGTGCGCAACGAAGCCATCGGCGCGAACGATCTCGATCACGGACCAGCTTCCCGAAAGCGAGGCCGAGACTTGCGCTACCCGCGGATCGCGAGCGCGCGCGGCGGCATCGATGGTTTCGAGCAGCTTGACCTTTTCGGCAAACGGGATCGCATCGAGTGGCGACGCATCGGTGTAAAGGTGGCGGTTGGATTTACGCGGCGGCGGCGCGGGCGCGGCGGTGGCAGGATCGAGCAGGGTCAGCGTTTCAGCGGCGCGGCGGATCGCATCGCGCGAGATGTCGTTGGCATGGGCAAACCCGGTCATCTCGCCCGACACGCCGCGCAGCCCGAACCCGGCATCGCGCGAATAATCGGCGGTCTTGAGCCGCCCGTCGTCGAACACTAAGGATTCGGAGGCGACGAACTGG
>JANMPV010000341.1:0-3517 GCA_031370045.1 Novosphingobium sp.
TGCGTCCGTCGAGACACCCTCGATTTGCACTGAGGTCGCGCGCGTGTCTCGACACGGCCCTGCGGGCCTGCTCGACATGAGCGGGGTGGGGGTGCTTGCGAGAGAGTCTAAGCTCTCTCTTCCAGCCCATGCATGTCCTCATCGCTCAGCCCGAAATGATGCCCGACCTCGTGGATCAGCACATGGGCCACCAGATGTTCGAGCGTTTCGTTTCCGCGTGCGATCCATTCGTCGAGGATCGGCTCGCGGAACAGGCGAATGCGGTCGGGAAGCGCGCCCGAAACGCCACTTTGCTTCTCGCCCACGGGCAGACCTTCGTACACCCCGGTCAGCTCGAACGGATCCTCGATCCCCAGCGCGGCCAGCGTTTCGTCGTCGGCGAAGTCTTCCACCCGCACCACGATATCTTGCAGGTGCGACGAAAAAGGCTCCGGCAACCGCGCCATTGCAGCGCGGGCCAGAGCCTCGATTTCGTCAAGCGAAGGCGGGGTTCCGAAGCTGCGGCTCATCGCCGCGTCATCGCCCACCATGGCGCGAATCGCAAATTAGCGGCGGCGATAGGTACGCGTATAACGGCACTTGCGATGGTTCTTGCGGGCGATCTCGTGCCCGGCAACACCGCCCGCGGCTGCTCCGATCAGCGGACCAGCAGCGCCGTGGGTCAGGACTCCACCGAGGACAGCGCCGCCGACCCCGCCGACAACCGCCCCAGCGGTCTTGGTCATGTAATGGCAACGGCGCGCTTCGGCAGTGCCAGCACCGACAGTCGAGCCGATCAGGGCCAGGGCGGCGAGAGCTGTAGCAGAACGAAACATGATTATATCCTTTGTTAGAAGCAATCTCCGCGTTGAAACGGTCCATGCAGCAATCGGGTTCCCACTATTTACGTCGGCTGATCATCGTCCAGTGCCACCGCACCCCGCTCAGGCCGCGCGTTCGAATACCGCGGCGATGCCCTGGCCGCCGCCGATGCACATCGTCTCAAGGCCATATTTCCCGCCGCGGCGATGAAGTTCCCGGGTCAGGTTGGCGAGGATCCGGCCTCCCGTGGCGCCGATCGGATGGCCGAGCGATATGCCCGAACCGTTGACGTTGAGGATTTCGTGGCGGCTGTCGTCGCCCGACCAGCCCCAGCCCTTGAGCACCGCCAGTACTTGTGGCGCGAACGCCTCGTTGAGTTCGATCAGGTCTATGTCGTCCCAAGACAGCCCGGTGCGCGCGAACAGGCGCTCGGTCGCGGGGACCGGGCCTATCCCCATCCGCGAAGGATCGCACCCCGTCGCGGCCCATGAAACGAACCATGCGTCGGGTTCGAGCCCTAGTTCTTCGAGTTTGTCCTCGGCCACCACCAGGCATGCGGCGGCGGCGTCGTTCTGCTGGCTGGCGTTGCCCGCGGTGACCACGCCGCCTTCCAGTGGACGGAGCTTGGCCAGCGTTTCGGCGGTGGCATCGGCGCGGTAGCCTTCGTCGTGCGCGAAGATCAGCGGATCGCCCTTCTTCTGCTTGACGGCGACCGGAACCAACTCGTCATCGAACAGGTGCTGGTTCCATGCCGCGGCGGCGCGCTGGTGGCTGCGCGCGGCGTAGGCATCGCACGCCTCGCGGCTGATATCATAGTCCCTGGCGAGGTTTTCGGCGGTCTCGATCATCCCCGAGATGGGACCGAACCGCTCGATCGGCTGGCTCATCACCCGGCCCCGCGTCAGCCGATCGTGGAGCGTGACATTGCCTGCGCGCACGCCGTTGCGCAGATCGACGGTGTAATGCTCGACGTTGGACATGCTCTCGACCCCGCCCGCGACGACCACGTCGGAAGCGCCGGTCTGGACCATCATCGCCGCGTTGGCGATCGCCTGGAGGCCCGAACCGCAGCGCCGGTCGAGTTGGTAGCCGGGCACTTCCAGCGGCAGCCCCGCGGCGAGCCACGACCAGTGCCCGACAGAGGGGGCTTCGGCGTTGGCATAGCCCTGAGCAAACACCACGTCATCGACTCGCGCGGGATCGATTTTGGTGCGCTCAATCAAGGCTTTGAGAACGACTGCCCCCAGATCACCAGCAGTGACCGAAGACAGCGAACCGCCGAACTTGCCGACGGCAGTGCGGATCGGGCTGACAATGGCGGCGCGGCGGAGTTGGGTCATTTTGGGTCCTTGTCACTTGTGGCAACGATCCCCGCATCGATCAGGGCGGCGATCTCGCCAGAGGCCATCCCCAGCCGCTCGGCCAGAACTTCTTCGCTGTGTTCGCCCAGATACGGCGCAGCGCGGGGCTGGCCGGAATCGCGGTCGGGGATGTTGGCGAACGAGCGCGGTGCGGGGTATTCGAACCCGCTGGGGTTGGCGGGAGAGGGGCCGAAAAGGGGGTTGTCAGCGACCAGCACCGGATCGTTGGCGGCCTCGAACATCGTGCGATAGCGTTCGAAGGTAGCCCCTGCGATGGCCAGACGGGAAGCTAGCTCGGCATAATCGAAGCGATCGGCAACCTGCTGAAACAGATCGAACAACTGTTCCCTGCTGGCGAAGCGGTTGGCGTCGCTTGTGGCGAAGCTGAGACCGAGCCGACCTTCCAGGGCGGCAATCTGGTCCTTAACTGCAAACGCCTCGATCAGTCCGTGCCACTGCTTGGCCGTGAGCACCGCAACCATGAAGCGCTGGCCGTCGCGGCTGCGAAAATCGCGCCCGAACGCGCCCCAGATCGCATTGCCCAAGCGCTCACGGTCGCCGCCGCGATAAAGCATTTCGGCCATCGCCCCGGCGTTCGCCATCGTCCCGATCGCGACATCGCCCAGCGGCACGCGCAGTTCGCTGCCTTCTCCGGTGGCGTCGCGGTGGCGCAGCGCGGCGAGCAGCGCGAACGCGCAATACGCGCCGGTGATGAAGTCCCACGCGGGCAGCACCTGGTTGACGGGAGGCGCAGTCGCCGGATCCCATTCAGCAGGGCCGGTCATCAGCGGATAGCCGCTGGCGGCATTGACGGTGAAGTCCATCGCCTGGCGCCCATCGTGCCAGCCCATGATCCGCACCGAGATCAGGTCGGCGCGCCCCTCTGCGATTTTGGCGTGGCTGAGGAAGCTGTTCACCGGCAGGTTGGTGATCAGCTGCCCGGTCCTGCGCGCCAGTTCGACGCACAGCTCGCGCCCCTGCGGCGATTGCAGGTCCAGCGCGACGCTCTTCTTGGCGCGGTTGAGGTTCTCCCACGACAGCGAACGGCCTTCGCGGGTGAGCATCGCCCGGTCATAATCGAGCCCGCCCGCGACATGATCGACGCGGATCACCTCGGCACCCATCTGCGCGCAATACAGCCCCGCGGTGGGCGATGCGACGAAGCTGGAGACTTCGATGATCGAAAGGCCGGAGAGAAGGTCGTACATCTATTGCGCCGCCCATTCGCGCAGCATGTGCTTGGCGATCTGAAGCTGGAGAATCTGCGTGGTGCCTTCGTAGATGCGGTAGATCCGCGCATCGCGAAAGAACCGCTCGGCGTCGTATTCGGCCAGGTATCCCGCGCCGCCGTAGAT
>JANMPV010000371.1:0-1548 GCA_031370045.1 Novosphingobium sp.
CACAACCGTAATAACCCCGAACAGCCTGCCGCGCCATTCGCGGTCAATCAGATCGTCCACAAGTCGAACAACCGGCTCGAAGAGGACTATGAAGTCTGCGCCAAGTGGCAGGTGCCGATGGTCATCACCTCGCTGGGCGCGCGCGAGGACCTGAACCGTGCGGTCCATGACTGGGGCGGGATCGTGATGCACGACGTGATCAACGACCGCTTCGCGCGCAAGGCGATCGAGAAGGGCGCCGACGGTCTGATCCCGGTCGCCGCGGGCGCAGGCGGGCACGCCGGTGGTCTCTCGCCGTTTGCGTTCATGGCCGAGCTCCGGACCTGGTTCGACGGGCTGATCGCGCTGTCGGGCGCGATCGCCCACGGGCGTTCGGTGCTTGCGGCGCAGGCGCTGGGAGCGGACTTCGCTTATATCGGCAGCCCGTGGATCGCCACGCACGAGGCCAACGCGACCGAAACCTACAAGCAGGGCATCGTCGAGGGCGACGCGGCGGGGATCGTCTACACTAACCTGTTCACCGGCATCCACGGAAACTATTTGCGCTCGTCGATCGTTAACGCCGGGCTCGATCCCGAAAACCTGCCGGTCAGCGATCCCAGCAAGATGAACTTCGGATCGGGCGGCAACACCGAAGCCAAGGCGTGGAAGGATATCTGGGGTTCGGGCCAGGGGATTGGGATGGTGACAGAGGTCGAGTCGGTAGCCCAGCGGGTCGACAGGCTCGAATCTGAATATCACGCCGCGATTGCCGCGCTGTCCGTCAATACTGCGCCGTTCGCGCGCTGAGTCGCGCCCCACAATGTTTCGGCCATCGCATCGATCCGGGTGAAGTCGGTCCCCCTGCCCAGCGGATCGTTGCGATTGAGCCGGACGGTGCGGTGGGGATCGAGCAAGCTGCGCCGCAAGTCCACCTGAAGCGCGGTGAGCGCGGCCAGCGCGGCGATCCCGGCTGCGTCGCGATCGTTGCATCGGTTAGCCACCCAGCCCGCCTCGATCCCGCCCAACCGTTCCTCTACCATCTCTGAGTAGGCCCGGTGCGGACCGCGGTGGAGCGGCAGGCCCATCCGCACAGCCGCGTCTTCAGTGGCGGGGAGCAACATCCCGTTGCGGCGGAAATCGTCGAAACCGGCGCGTAGGCCCAGCGCTTCGATCAGCTGGACGAAGCAGCGCTGGCTCACCAGAACCCGGGGCAGCAGATGATGTCGCTGGAGACCGGCGACATAACCTGCCCCCCCGGCCCGGTTGACTGCGCCGAACGGGAGCGGAGGAGGCTGGTTGCGATAAGGCCGGATGCGACCTTGCCCGATCATGGTCGGCACACCCGCCCGCCTCGTCCGGACAACGTCGGCTTCATTGCTGAAGCGTCACGCGAACCCTGCTGCCATCGTCCGAAGGCTCTGCCAGCAAGGACTCCCCTTCAGGTCCGGCAAGTCGGGTCGGCGCGGCTAGCGGTCCGTTGCTGACCAGCGTGTGAACCATACGGACCGCAATCCGCCCTGCCTGCGCAAGGTCACTGCCCGCAACTTCCAGTTCCTGCCCGGTAAA
>JANMPV010000374.1:0-2609 GCA_031370045.1 Novosphingobium sp.
CCCGCCGAGATCGCGGGGCCGATCCCGCTGGTCAGCTGGCCTTGCGCGCCCGGGGTCAGCGCCGCGCCGAACTGATAGCCCGCGCGGCGGCCCATCGCAGCCCCGGCCATGATATTTTCCGACGCCGCTTCTTCCATAAACCGCGCGGGCGCAATCACCGCGACTTTGCCCGCGATCACGTCCTTCTCGTCGATCACGCCGCGCACGCCGCCATAATGGTCGGCGTGGCTGTGGCTGTAGACCACCGCCACGACCGGTCGGGTGCCAAGTTGGCCGTTGACCAGCTCGAGCGCGGCGGCGGCGGCTTCCTTGGAGGTTAGTGGGTCGATCAGGATCCACCCGGTTTTGCCCGCGATCACGGTCATGTTCGAGACGTCGAACCCGCGCACTTGCCACACCCCCTCGGCCACCTTGAACAAGCCGCTCTGCGTCAGCAGCGCGGCGTGACGCCACAGGCTGGGGTTGACCGTGGCGGGGGCGGGTCCGGTGACGAACTTGTAGGCATCGAGGTTCCACACCGGGTGCCCGTCGGCGGCGCGGATCAGCGGATCGCTGCGGGTGGCGATAAACCCGCGCCGGGCGAATTCCGCGTCCTGACCGTCGTCGGCGGGCAGGGTGGCGGCGGTGGCACGCTGGACGGCGACGGTAGCGGGCGAGGCGGGCTTGGCCCCATCTGCGAGAGCCGGAGCCGCGCTAAAACCGGAAGCCAGCGCGAACAGCGCCGCGCTGCGGCGAATCGTCGGGTGCATCGGACCTTCTCCCCCTCTATCGCGGCAAACCTGCGCGCGCCGTGGCATAAGGGCAAGTTGCCTGTTTCACGGCGTACCCGCATAGTGGCATGGTGATGGACACGCCTTCGCTGCCTCCCGCGCCGCTGATAATCACCGCGCAGCTTCCGCCCGATGTGTTCGTCTGGGCCGATGGCTTGCGCCGCGCGCATTTTCCGCCCGAGCGCAACAAGATCCGCGCCCACGTCACCTTGTTCAATGCGCTGCCGCCCAGCGTCGAGGACGAGGTCCGGCGCTTGCTCGCCCGCCACAGCGCCGCTCCGCCTCCAACCGCGCAGATTACAGCGATTATGCCATTGGGCGGCGGCACCGCTTTCGCCATCGAGAGCGCGGCATTATCGGCGATCCATGCCGAACTGGTCGAGAGCTTCCACGGCGTGCTGACCGCACAGGATGGCGCTCGGCGCAAGCTGCACGTCACCGTCCAGAACAAGGTCTCAGGGGCCGAGGCCAAGGCGCTTCAGGCCGAACTGGCCCGCGATTTCCACCCGCGCACCTTCGCCTTCACCGCGCTCGAGCTGCATCGCTATCGCGGCGGGCCATGGGAGGATGCGGGATCCTGGCCGTTTCGCGGGCGCCGCGGTTGACCGCTCGCAGCGCCCGCCCTAAGAGCCGCGCCGTGCCCCGCCACCGTGCGCGGCTTGATAAAGTTGCCGCGCCAAAGTGTGCGGCAGGCCCATGGGGCGGAGTAGCTCAGCTGGTTAGAGCAGCGGAATCATAATCCGCGTGTCGGGGGTTCAAGTCCCTCCTCCGCTACCATTGATTTCCGCTATCTTTCCCACTCAGAGCAAGGCGCGGAGACTATAGTGGCGCGCGCGCTTGGAAGATCCTTTTGGCACAACATCCGGCGCAGGCCAGTCCGCAAGCTCAGGCAGGGGCCGCGTCGGGGTGTCCGGTTTCGCGCGAGCGGAAGACTGCAAGGCCGCAGAAGGTCGCCCGGCCGCCCAAAACGAAGCGGTTGAATGCCAGCGCTGCCAGCACCGACGTAGCAAGCGTGATCACCATGAAATCGATATAGTGCAGTGGCACGATCCCGCGCGGCGACAGCAAGAAGCTGAACAGTCCGTATAGCGCGACCCCCCAGGCGACTCCGGCGATCGCGGCGGCGGCGGCAACCCCGCGGAACAGCAGCCCGACCACGAACGCCGAAAGGATCGGCATCGACAGCAATCCGTTCAACTGCTGCAGCAGGTTGATGATCGATTGCGCATTCTCGAACGCCGGAACCAGCAGGATCGAAGTGATCGTGAAAAGGATCGAGACCAGCATCCCCAGCCGTCGGTGGTCGCGGACCTTGCCGACAAAGCGCGGGTGCAGATCGACCGAGTAAAGCGCGACCGTGCTGTTGAGGATGGCTGCGGTGTGCGCGATAACCGCGCTCGCCATCATCGCGGCGAAAGCGCCGGACAGCCACCCCGGCAGGACCAAGCCGACCAGCCGCCCGTACGCGGCATCGTCGACGTCACCGAACAGCTTGAAGGCGCACACCCCCGGGATCACCACGATCGCGGGTATGATAAAGATCCGCACGACCGCAGCGGCGAGCACGCCGCGCTGAGCCTCGCGCACCGACGGCGCGGTCATCGCCTTTTGCGTGATGTTCTGATTGGTCGACCAGTAGAAGATCTGGATGAAGACCATCCCGGTGAACAGCGTGTGGAAGGGGATCGGCGAATCCGCAGCTCCGACCATGGTCAGCCGCTCGGCGGGAACGCCTGAAAGATCGAACCCGATCGCGGCAAGCGCCAGAAACACCACGAGCAGAGCGATCCCGAGCACGCCGATCCCGGAATAGGTGTCCATCACGGCCACCGCGCGCAG
>JANMPV010000381.1:0-3155 GCA_031370045.1 Novosphingobium sp.
CACTGGCGAGGTGTTCGATCAGGGGATGAGGGTCGAGTTTCCGGTCGGCGGGGTCATCCCCGGGTTCAGCCAGGGCTTGATGGCGATGGGCAAGGGCGGGGTTAGCCGCCTCTGCATCCCCGCCGCGCTGGGCTATGGTGCCAAGGCCACCGGCCCGATCCCGGCCAACGCCGATCTGGTGTTTCAGGTCGAGCTGGTCGATATTCTGACACCGTGAGTTTCAAATCAGTTTCCGTCGCCCCGGCGCAGGCCGGGGCCTAACCGGACTCTCCACACGAAACGGCGCTGCGATGTCGCACCGTTGGTTGGGCCCCGGCCTTCGCCGGGGCGACGGGAAAGGTAGGGGCGCTTACACTCCCCTATTCACTAGCCCTTCACCTTTCCCCCCGGTATAGCTTGGCGCATGCGATCGACGACCCGCGCGCCTGTGCGCTTCGCCTTCCTTCTCCCCCTGCTTTTGCTCGGCACCGCGCCCGGCCCGCTGCTGGCCGCGGGCAACAACGATGCGTGGCTCTACAAGGGCAGCGACGTTCCGCAGGATCCGGCATGGACCTTTGGCACGCTGTCCAACGGGGTGCGCTATGCGGTGCGCCATAACGGGGTGCCGCCCGACCAGGTCTCGATCCGTATCCGGATCGATGCCGGCTCGCTGTATGAAACTGAGCAGGAGCGCGGCTTTGCCCATCTGATCGAGCATCTGACCTTTCGCGAGAGCAAGTACCTCAAGGAAGGCGAGGCGATCCCGATCTGGCAGCGGCTGGGGGCGACTTTCGGCAGCGATACCAACGCCGAGACCACGCCCACCCAGACCGTTTACAAGCTCGATCTGCCCGGCGCGACGCCCGAGCATCTCGATGAATCGTTCAAGCTGCTGTCGGGGATGATAGCCGCGCCGATCTTCACCGATCACGGGGTCGCCACCGAACTGCCGATCGTGCTGGCGGAAATGCGCGAGCGCGGGGGGGCGGCGCAGCGCGTTTCCGAAGCCACCCGCAGCCTGTATTTCACCGGCCAGCCGCTCGCGGATCGCTCGCCGATCGGGCGCGAGGACACCTTGCGCGCTGCCACTGCCGCGTCCGTCAAGGCGTTCCACGATCGCTGGTACCGGCCCGAAAACACCGTGATCGTGGTCGCCGGCGATGCTGATCCGGCGCAGCTCGAAGCGCTGGTCAAGAAGTGGTTTTCCGCCTGGAAGGTCAAGGGCAAGGGCGCCAAGGCTCCCAGCTTCGGCGTGCCCATGGTGCCCAAGGGCACCGATCCGGCCAACCCGGTGGGCGAGGCCAAAGTGCTGGTCGAACCCGACCTGCCGCGTTCGGCCAGCTATGCGATCCTGCGCCCGTGGCATCAGGTCAACGATACCATCATCTACAACCGCGGGCTGATGATAGATCAGCTATCGCAGGCGCTGATCAACCGGCGGCTGGAAACCCGCGCGCGCGGTGGCGGCAGCTATCTGAGCGCCCAGGTCAACCAGGAAGACGTCAGCCGCTCGACCGACGCCACCTTCGTGTCGGTCACGCCGCTGGGCGATGATTGGCGAGCCGCGCTCAAGGACGTGCGCGCGGTGATCGCCGATGCGCTCGCCTCGCCGCCGAGCGAGGCCGAAATCGCGCGCGAGATCGCCGAGTTCGAGGTAGCGTTCCAGGTCCCTGTCGAAACGGTCGATACCTTGGCCGGATCGAAAGTCGCCGACGATCTGGTGCGCGCAGTCGATATCCGCGAAACCGTCGCCTCGCCCGCCACCGTGCTGGGCGTGTTCCGCGACATGCGCGCCGATTTCACCCCCGTCGCCGTCCTCGAACATACCCGCGCGCTGTTTGCGGGCACGGTCACGCGCCCGATCCTGCTCACCCCGGGCGCGAACGACGGCACCGAGGCGGGCTTGCGCCAGGCGCTGATCGACAGCGTTGCTCCCGATGGATCGAGCCGGGTCTCGGCCGAGCCGCTGGGCTTTGCCGGGCTTCCCGTAATCGGAACGCCGGGCAAACTCACCGAGCAGCAGGCGACGGGCTTGCTCCAGATCGAGCGGCTGACCCTGTCCAACGGGGTCAAGGTTCTGATGTGGAACAACGATGCCGAGCCGGGCCGGGTGATGGTCAAGGCGCGCTTCGGGCGCGGCTATAGCGCGATCGCCCCCAAGGACGCGGCCTATGTCGCGCTGGGCAACGCCGCGCTGGTCGGCAGCGGGCTTGGCACATTGGGGCAGGACGAGCTCGACCGGATTTCGACCGGGCGCAAGATGGGCTTCGATTTCACCATCGACGACGGCAACTTCGAATTTTCCGCCGACACCCGACCCGCCGATCTGGAAGACCAGCTCTATCTGTTCGCGGCCAAACTGGCGATGCCGCGGTGGGATGCCAACCCGGTGGTCCGCGCCAAGGCCGCCGCCCGGCTCCAGTACGAAAGCTATCAGGCGAGCCCGCAATCGGTGCTCGAACGCGATCTCGACTGGTTGCTGCGCAGCCGCGATCCGCGCTTCAAGACCCCCAGCCCGGCAGAGATCGCTGCGACCACGCCCGAGGGCTTCCGCGCGGTGTGGGAGCCGCTGCTCGCCAGTGGCCCGGTCGAGGTCGACCTGTTCGGCGATTTCGACAAGGCCAAGGCGATCGCCGCGCTGGAAAAAACCTTCGGCGCGCTCAAGCCGCGCCCCGCTGCGCCGACGCCTGCTTATGCTCCCGCGTTCCCCGCGCCGATGGCCCAGCCGATCGTGCTGACCCATCGCGGCGATGCCAACACCGCTTCGGCAATGGTCGCCTGGCCGACCGGCGCAGGGCGCGCGGGGGTGCGCCAGTCGCGCCAGCTCGAAATCCTCAGCCAGCTGTTCAACAACCGGCTGTTCGACCGGATGCGCGAAAAGCTGGGCGCGAGCTATGCCCCAACGGTCAATTCCAACTGGCCGCTCGATCGCGCCACGGGCGGCTACATCGCCGCCAACGCCCAGCTGACCCCCGACAAGGTGCCTGCGTTCTTCGCGGTGGCCGACGAGATCGCCGCCGACCTCGTCGCCAACCCGCCCACCGCCGACGAGTTGGCGCGGATTACCGAACCGCTCAAGCAGCTGATCAGCCGCGCCGCCACCGGCAACGGCTTCTGGCTGTTCCAGCTCGAAGGCGCAGCGACCGAACCCGCGCGGCTGGATGATGTGCGCTCGA
>JANMPV010000121.1:0-2359 GCA_031370045.1 Novosphingobium sp.
GCACCTGGTCGCCGATATCGAGCGCTTGCGCGAACTATGCGGCCACGAGGGCTGGATGGTGTTTGGTGGCAGCTGGGGTTCGACGCTCTCGCTCGCCTATGCCGAAACCCACCCCGATCGCGTCACCGAGCTGGTCTTGCGCGGGGTGTTCCTCGCCAGCCAACGCGAGTGCGACTGGCTCTATGCCTATGGCGCCAACGAGCTTTACCCCGAAGCCTGGGGCGAATTTTCCGGCCACATTCCCGAGGCCGAGCGCGGCGATCTGGTGGAAGCCTATCACCACCGCCTGACCAGCGACGACCGCGCGGTGCGGCTGGCCGCGGCCAAGGCGTGGAGCGGGTGGGAGGCGGTCACCGTCACCCTGCTCCCCGATCCCGAAATCCTCGCCGAGTTCACCGGCGACGACAAGGCGGTCGCGGTGGCGCGGATCGAAAACCACTATTTCCGCAACAAATGCTGGCTGGAGGACGGCCAGTTGCTGCGCGATGCGGGCAAATTGCGCGGCATCCCCGGGGTTATCGTGCAAGGCCGCCACGATTGCTGCACGCCGCCCGCAGCCGCATGGGCGCTCAAGCAGGCGTGGCCCGAGGTCGAGCTGCAAATCGTTGCCGACGGCGGGCACCTCTACACCGAACCCGGGATCACCGACGGCCTGATCCGCGCCAGCGATCGGTTTGCGGGCAAGGCCGCGGCATGATCCCCGAACCGCACATCCTCGTCATCGACAACTACGACAGCTTCACCTGGAACCTGGTTCATTACCTGATGGAGCTGGGCGCCGCGGTCGAGGTGGTGCGCAACGATGCGGTGTCGGCGGCGCAGGCGCTGGCGAGCGGGGCGCAGGGGTTTCTCATTTCGCCCGGGCCATGCACGCCCAACGAGGCGGGAATCAGCCTCGATCTGGTTGCAGCCTGTGCCGACAGCTCCATGCCCTTGCTCGGCGTGTGCCTGGGGCATCAGGCGATCGGCCAGCATTTCGGCGGGCGGGTGGTGCGCGGGGGGTTGATGCACGGCAAGACCTCGCCCGTCAGCCACGACGGCAGCGGGCTGTTCGCGGGGCTGCCCTCGCCGTTCACCGCGACGCGCTATCACAGCCTGGTGGTCGAAGAGGTGCCCGATACGCTGCTGGTCAACGCCACCGCCGACGACGCCCACGTGATGGGTTTCCGCCACGCCACGCTGCCGATCCACGGGGTCCAGTTTCATCCCGAAAGCATCGCCACCGAACACGGCCACGCCTTGCTCGCCAATTTCTTGCGGGTGTGCGGGATCGAACCCAAAGTTCTGGCATGAGCGATCTGCCGCAAGTCGAGCCGCACCTCAGCGAAGCCGAGGCAGAAGCCGCGTTCGCCGCAATGCTCGATGGCGAGACGTCCGACGCCGAGATCGCCCGTTTTCTTATCGCACTATCTGAACGGGGCGAGACCGCGGCCGAGATCGCGGGTGCGGCGCGGGCGATGCGCGCGCGGATGCTCCCGATCGACGCCCCCGCCAACGCGATCGACGTGTGCGGCACGGGCGGCGACGGCCACCACACGCTCAACGTTTCGACCGCAGTCAGCCTGGTGGTGGCGGCCTGCGGCGTGCCGGTGGCCAAGCATGGCAACCGCGCGGCCAGCTCGAAAGCGGGCGCGGCGGATACGCTCGAGGTGCTGGGGCTCGACATGGAAAAGGCCGGGCGGACCGCCGAAGCCACGCTGGGCGATCTGGGCATCTGCTTCCTGTTCGCCGCCAACCACCACCCGGCGATGCGGCGCATCCAGCCAATCCGCAAGGCGATCGGCCAGCGCACGATCTTCAACCTTATGGGGCCGCTGTCGAACCCGGCGCGCGTCGGACGCCAGCTGATCGGGATCGCGCGCCCCGCGTATGTGCCGATCTATGCCCAGGCGATGGCCGCGCTCGGCACGACCCGATCGATGATCGTCTCGGGCGACGAAGGGCTCGACGAGCTGAGCCTGGCGGGGGGCAACGAACTGGCCGATGTGCTGGGCCACGATTTCGAGATGCACCGCTTCGATGCCGCGCAGGCCGGGCTGGCGCACGCCCCGATCGAGGCGATCCGCGGTGGCGATGCCACGCACAACGCCGCCGCCTTGCGCGCACTGCTGCTGGGCGCACCGGGGCCGTACCGCGATGCGGTGCTGCTCAACGCCGCCGCCGCGCTGCTGATCGCGGGTGAGGTGGACGATTGGCGCGCGGGGGTCGAGGAGGCCGCCGAGGCAATCGACAAGGGCTTGGCCAAGGCGCTGCTCGATTGCTGGATTGCTGCGGTGCGGTGATCCTCTTACCCTCGCCCCTTCAGGGGAGAGGATAGCGAAGCTTGCGCCTTCAGGCGCTAGCGCAGCTTGGAGAGGGG
>JANMPV010000433.1:0-3656 GCA_031370045.1 Novosphingobium sp.
GCCGTCAGTCGGCCTCATATGCACAACGTTCCATTCAAGACCGAGCAGCAGCAAGGTGCCCTAGGTCGCATACCCATAAACAGGATTCCCATTGAGGGTGATTTCTGATTCAGTCTTCCGCGAAGGGAGATTGGACATGGCGCGGTTTGATTTGTCGGATTTCGAGTGGTCGGTGATCGAGCCTTTGCTGCCGACAAAGGTACGTGGGGTGCCTCGGGTCGATGACCGGCGGGTGTTGAACGGGATTTTCTGGCGGCTGCGCACGGGAGCGCCGTGGGCGGACATCCCGTCGCGCTACGGACCGCATACGACCTGTGTGAACCGCTTCAACCGGTGGCGCAAAGCGGGCCATTGGGCGCGGATATTGGCAGCAGTGTCAGCAGCTTACGAAGGCGACATCCAGATGATCGACTCCTCGTCGATCCGCGTCCACCAGCACGCTGGCAACGCCAAAAAAAAGACGACCGATCCCGTTGCATGGGTCGCTCGCGCGGCGGCCTGACGACCAAGATCCATGCCCTGGTCGATGCGCTCGGCCTGCCGATCGGGCTCAAGCTGACCGAAGGCCAGGCGCATGATGGGCGCAGCGCAGCCGATATGCTCGACGGTCTTGGACAGGGCGATGTCCTGCTCGGCGACCGCGCCTACGACAGCAATGCCCTTCGCGCGACTTTGGCCCAACGCGGCGCCTGGGCGTGCGTCAAGCCCATGCCCAACCGCAAACACATCCCGGCCTTCAGCCCGTTCCTCTACCGCTATCGCAACCTCGTCGAGCGCTTCTTCAGCAAACTCAAGCACTTCCGCGCCGTCGCCACGCGCTACGACAAACGCAGCGACAACTACCTCGCCTCAGTCCAACTCGCATCCATCAGGATCTGGTTGAGGCATAACGAGTCGGTGACCTAGAGCGGCGTACCTTAAATCTGAACCAACCCCGCTCATCCCGAGCCCCTCGACTGCGCTCGGGATAAACTTCCGACCTGAAGGGTCGGAAGTCGAGGGACGTAAGCCGAGCGAAGTCGAGGCTTCCAACGTTGTAGGTTCTCGGCTTCGCTCGAACAACGTCCCTCGACTGCGCTCGGGATGAGCGGGGTTTTGTTGTTATTCAGATTTCTCGCAGTCCGGTCCAGACGGCATTGTCTGCCGCCGAAGGGAATGCCACCACGCGTTTTTCGAGCGCCGCGCGAACGCCTTCGGCAAAGTCGGGATCGAGGACACTTTCGAGGATCGCGGCGTGTTCGAGCGCGAGTTGCTCGGCCAGCGGCGTCGCCATGCGATGCGTTTTGAAGCTTTGCTCGGCGTGAAGCACCTTCATCCAGTCGATCGCGAGTTCGCGCTTGTCGAGCCAGAAGCCGGGATGACCCAGGACGTTGCAGATCGACGGCACCACCAGCGGCCCGCGCCGGTTCCGCCTGCTCCGGCCAAGCTGCGCATGCTAGTCAGCCGCACCCGCCCTGCCCCCGAAGCCGTCGCGGTCGCCGCCACGATCGACGCCGAACTGATCGGGATGGGCTCGGCCGGCGCCAAGGCGATGGCGGTCGTGCGCGGCGAGGCCGATATCTACCTCCATTCGGGCGGCCAGTACGAATGGGACAGCTGCGCCCCGGTTGCGGTCGCGCTCGCGCATGGCCTGCACGCCAGCCGCATCGACGGATCGCCGCTCGTTTACAACCAGGCGGATGTCTACATGCCCGACCTGCTGATCTGCAGGAAGGAGCATGCCGCCATGGTTCTGACCGCGGTCGCCGATCTCTCCCGCACTACCCCACGGTAAGCTAGCGATGGACCTTTGGCGCGGCGATGTGGTGCGTCAGCCTCCGGACAGCGGCGGGGCCAGTATGCCGAGCCATGCGACCAATGCGAGGATCGCGATTGCCGCGCCGGTTTCGAGCGCAAGGCTGCGCCGCAGTGCGCCGATCTGCGCGGAGCGGTCGCCCTCTGCGCTGGCCAGCGCGGGCGTCAGACTAAAGCGATTGGCGGCGGCAAGCCCGAGCATCGCCGCGAACAGCACCAGCTTGGCGATGAGCAGCTGGCCGTAAAGCGTCGCGGGCAATGTCGCCAGATTGGCGAACCCGACGAGGAAAAAGCTGTTGACCAGTCCCGTCCCGACGAGCGCGGCTACGCTTAGCGTCCCCACCGCCGAAAAGCGTTCGAGCGCGCGGTGGGTCAGTACAATATGGTCAGAAGAACGTTTGGCATGGGACCGGAACAGCAGCATTCCGAATGCCGCAAGCGCCCCGACCCACACACCCGCTGCGAGCAGGTGGATGATGTCTGCCGTCAGCTGGATCGTGCCTGCCAGGCCATCGCCTGCCGCACCATGGCCGGTCCAGGCAAGCGAGGCCAGAGCCGCACCTGATGCGACCGCGATCACGGTCATGGGCATGGGCACGCGACCGCCGCCCCGTAGCATCGCCACGCTTGCCACGAACGCGACAGCCAAAACAACCAGCCGCAGTTGCCACGCCGCGCCGAACGGCGTCTGCGTCACGACCATCTCGACCGTCGCCCGATCGACCCCCATCACCGGCATCCCCGCCATGGCCGCACAGACGACAACCAGGCCCGCTAGCGAAAAGACAATGCCCGTGGCTGCGAGCATCGCCAGTATCCGACGCAGCGGTAAGCCGCTCGCCGAATGCCAGACGATTTCCCTGGGTGCATAGAGAACGAACAGCGGCAGCCCGAACAGCAGCATCAGATCCCCATAAAGCGCGAACCTGACGACAATGTTCAGTTCATCGGTCACTGCCTCACTTTACGGTGAAGTTGTATTTGCCTTCGACGCGGTGGGTGTCTGCGGCAACGGCGTGCCACACGACCAGGTAGGTGCCTTTCGCAAGCGGACGCTTCATCGTCAGCGTCAAAGTCTTGCCATCCGGACCCATGGCTGCGGCAAACCCGGTCATCTTCATCGGCTGATGACCGGCCATGCCGGGCATCGCGGTCATCGTCAGCTCGGCCCCGGTCATGGCCGCGAGCAGTTTTTCGTTGAATTTGAGCTGGATTTTTGTCGGCTTGGCGACAGCGAAATTGGCCGCAGGGGTCGCGGCGACCAGCTTGGGATGGGCCTGCGCGGTCCCGCCGAAGGCAAGTGCCGCGGCGAACGAGGCGGCGTAGAGCGTGCGCGAGAATTTCATAACGGTCTCCGAAACGGGGGCTGTGTTTTGATGATACGCAGCCAATGGCGATACCCCTTGGCGTTCGATGTCTGAAAAGCATGTGAGGGCCAAAAACCATTTGAGGGATCGTCGGCTCCTTTGCGTATAAGAGGCAAGAAAAAGAGGACGACGCGATGACGGACCTGGATGCAGCATTGGCAACACTGGCGCGCGCACCGCTTCATCCCGGACTGGGGTCGCTCGACGAAGCGGTGCTCGCCGGTCTCGGCGCGCGTCTGCGTCAGGGCGGCATAAGCAACGGTTCGCTCGGGGTGGCTGCGTGCGCGGCGCTGGTGATCGGCATAGCCGGCGCGGCATTCCCAGGCGAACCCGCCAGTGCTGCCTCGCTGACCCCGCTTGGTGCGCCACTGGTGCTGGCTCCTTCGACCTTGCTGGCAAGCGCGGGATGACCGGCTGGCGGCGCCTTGCGCTCATTGTGGTGTTCGCGTTTGCCGCCGCGCTGGGCGGCGTGTTCGTCGGGCGCGCGCTGTTCGG
>JANMPV010000451.1:0-3261 GCA_031370045.1 Novosphingobium sp.
TTGCGCGCCGTTCATCCTTTTGTAAAACGTCAGGCTCAGTCAATTGCTGGTCGTTACAAAGCCATGATTTTAGAATTTGGCAATGCCAGTCAGGTCGATCTCCACTTTGATACCTTTACAGAGCAAGACCTAAGCACAGCACTTGAGAAAATTAATCCAAATGACAACGTGCCCCTAATAATAGGGCAGAACTTGGAGCACGCCAAATGGTTTCAGTATCCTCTCGAAAACATTTCCGCAACGGAAGAGCGCATTGAACGAATTTACAAGCACGTCAAATATATAGACGCGCGAGTTATATATGTACTGTCAGAGATCGGTGACAGTCACTATATGCATTTCGTAAAATTGGTGAACAGCAATACGCAAATTATGAGAAATAAGGATATGACGGTTTTTGCTAAAGCGATTTTTCAGCATGCCGAGTTATGTCGTAAGCTTGACGGCTTTTTCGAGGATTGATGGGAAAGGTTGAGGGGCTTAATTCAACACCGCCTTCAACCCATCGATCACATACTGCGCCGCCAGCGCCGCCAGCAGCACGCCGAGAAGGCGGGTGATGACCGCCTCGACGCTGGCTCCCAGCAGCTTCATCAGCGGCCCCGCAGCGATCAGGGCGAGCGCGGTCAGGACCAGCACCGCGGCCAGCGCGGCAAGCACCACCAGCGTCTGTTCGGTGCCCTGGCTACGGCTCATCAGCAGCATCATGGTGGCGATCGAGCCCGGCCCGGCGATCATCGGCATCGCCATCGGGAACACCGAAACGTCGTCCACTTCGGGGCTGGCGGCATTTTCGACGCGGACCTTTTCGGCGCGTTCCTCGCGGCGTTGGGTGCGCTTTTCGAACACCATATCGAGCGCGATGACGAACAGCATGATGCCCCCGGCGATCCGGAACGCATCGAGTTCGATGTGCAGCGCGCCAAGCAGACTCTCACCAAACAGCGCGAAGATCAGCAGGATGGCCCCTGCGATCAAGCTGGCGCGCACCGCCATGCTGCGCGCCTGCGCGCGCGTCGCGTCGCTGGTCAGCCCGGCATAGATCGGCGCGCAGCCGGGCGGATCGATCACCACGAACAGGGTGACGAAGGCCGAGAGGAACAGGTCGAGCATGGCTGCGATCAGGGCGCTGCGGGGGCCGCGACTTCGAAGATTGCGACATCCTCGAGCTTGCCGCCACGCCACAGCGCCGCGCTGAAGTTGCGCGCACCGTCAGGCTCGACCGTGGTCTCCCACACGAGCGTTCCATCGGGTGAAGCGCCGGCCAGAACCGTGAGGCCCGGCCGGACGCTGGCGGCCTGGCGCGGGGGCTGCGGACTGCCGCGCTTCGGGCAATCGGCCACCCGTGCCGCAATCATCTCGGCCTCGGGCGACGCCTCGCGCAGGGTATCGCCTTGATCGAGAATCCACTTATACGCGCCGTCGCTCTGGCGCTGCCAGACGGTGGTGAAATAGCCGATCTGCGCAGGTCCCTGCCAAGCGCCCCGCGTGATCCCGATGCTCCCGTCGCAGCTCATCCACACTTCGTGCGGTTGCCATTTGATCGCACTCGGCGGGTTCACCTTGCCCTTCAGGAACGCATGGGCGTTGACCGGCTGCGGGGCGAACATCATCGCCGCGTCGGTCGAGGTTTCGCGAAACGCGGTCCATTGACCCTTGGTTTGCGCGAGTTGGGCGAAGCCGAGTTCGGCTGCAATTACCGCGCTCGGGTTGGCCGACAGGTGCCGCGGCCGATCTGGTCCGGAGCCACCGGCGCAACCGGCCAGCGCGAGGGCTACTGCAACTGCAATAGCTGCGCGCATCAGATATCCTTGCCCGAAACACCCGCTCGCCGCCTTGCCGCGACCAGGGTGTTGCGCAGCAGGCAGGCGATCGTCATCGGCCCGACCCCGCCGGGGACCGGGGTGATCGAACCCGCGACTTCGCTGGCCGAGGCGAAATCGACATCCCCCACCAGCCGGGTCTTGCCC
Organism: Novosphingobium sp.; assembly: GCA_031370045.1. Classification (GTDB taxonomy): domain Bacteria; phylum Pseudomonadota; class Alphaproteobacteria; order Sphingomonadales; family Sphingomonadaceae; genus Novosphingobium. The sequence continues at coordinate 1,971 of JANMPV010000451.1, forward strand.
GGTTCGGCCGCGGCGACGCGGTTGATTCCGACGTCGATCACGCATGCGTCTGGCTTGAGCCAGTCGCCCGTGATCATCTCCGCGCGCCCGACGGCGGCAATCACGATATCGGCGCGGCGCACGACTGCGGGAAGATCTTTGGTGCGGCTGTGGGCGATGGTCACGGTGCAGTTTTCGGCGAGGAGCAGCTGCGCGACCGGCTTGCCGACCAGCACCGAACGGCCGATCACCACCGCCTCTTTGCCCGAAAGGTCGCCGAGCAGGTTCTTGGCCAGCATCAGGCAGCCCAACGGCGTGCACGGCACCAGCCCAGGCAGGCCAGACGCGAGCCGCCCCGCGCTGATCGGGGTCAGGCCATCGACGTCCTTGTCGGGATCGATGCTATCAATCACCGCCTTCTCATCGAGGCCTGCGGGCAGCGGCAGCTGGACGAGAATGCCATCGACCGCCGGATCGGTGTTGAGTTTTGCGACCACCGCCAGCAAGTCCGCCTGCGAGGTGTCGGCGGGCAGCTTGTGTTCGAAGCTGTTCATCCCGGCTTCGAGCGTGGCCTTGCCCTTGGAGCGGACATAGACCTGGCTCGCCGGGTCTTCGCCAACCAGCACCACCGCCAGTCCTGCTTTCCGCCCCGCCGCAACTTCGAACGCGCGCGCCTGTTCGCCGACGCGGGCGCGCAGGGTGGCGGCGATCGCCTTGCCGTCGATAACCAATGCGGGCATCTCAGACCGCCGAGATCGCAACGTTACGCAGCACGATCATCACGACCTGGAGCAGGATGATCAGGACCATCGGCGAAAAGTCGATCGCCCCGGTGGCGGGCATGATCTTGCGGATCGGGCGCAGCACCGGCTCGAGGATCGCGTTGATCGCGGTCCAGATCGCATCGACCAGCCCGTTGTGGCGGTTGACCACGTTGAACGACAGCAGCAGGCTGAGCACGAACTGGATGATCACTGCGACCACGATCACGTTGATCAACAGGCTGAGGATTTCGATCAGGGTATACAGAAACACCGCGCGTGCGCCTTGCCGTTGAGGGGTGCGCGCTGCCTAGCGGCGCGCGGGCGCGCTAGCAATGGGATCGGCGTTCGGCCGATCTAATCCTCCCCCTGTGGGGGAGGATCAAAGCTCACGCATCCTAGCTACGCCCGGATCAGCGTCCCCGCGCCGCGGCTGGTAAAAATCTCGAGCAGCATCGCGTGCGGCACCCGGCCATCGAGCACGACTGCCGCCTCGCACCCGGCCTCCACCGCGTGGACGCAGGTTTCCAGCTTGGGGATCATCCCGCCGC
>JANMPV010000517.1:0-2497 GCA_031370045.1 Novosphingobium sp.
AACTCGCGCGAAACCCAGGACGGCTTTGCCATCGAATTTGCCCGGCGGGGGTATGTTGTGCTGGCGCTCGACCAGACCGGGCACGGCTACAGCGGCGGTGCGGCGTTCTCGAACGGGTTCGGCGGGCCCGATGGGCTGCGCTATCTGAGGTCTCTGCCGATGGTCGATACCGACCAGATCGGGCTCGAAGGGCACAGCATGGGCGGGTGGACGGTGCTTGCCGCGGCGGCCGCGATGCCCGAAGCCTATGCCTCGATGGTCCTGGAAGGATCCTCGACCGGCGCGCCTTATGCCCAGGAGGGCTCGCCCACCTGGCCGCGCAATCTTGCGCTCGTGTTCAGCCGCTACGACGAATTTTCGAAACTTATGTGGGGCGTAGATCGTGCGCAGGACGTACCCTCCAGCAAGAAGCTGCAGGCCGTGTTCGGCACCAATGCGCCCGTTGCAGAAAGGCGCCTGTACGGCGCGGTAGCGCAGGGGACCGCGCGAAAGCTGTATCAGCCCACCACCACGCATCCCGGCGATCATCTTTCGACGGCGGCGATTGGCGACGCGACGGAATGGTTTGGCGCCACGCTCAAGGGCGGGACGCCGCGGCCGCCGGGCGATCAGATCTGGTACTGGAAGGAAGCGGGTACCGGGATCGGGCTGATCGGCTTCATCATGATCATGCTCGGTGCATTCGATGCGCTGGTCCGCGTGCCTTTTTTTGCCTCCGTGCGGGCCCGAGCGATCCCCGCGGCAGAAAAGCGAGACCGTGGCTGGTGGCGGGCGTTTGCGTTGAATACCGGGCTGTTGGCATTGTTGTTCTTCCCTACGTTTATCGCAGCTTCGCTTGTGCTACCGGCGTCGAAATGGCTCCCGCAGGCGGTGACTACGCAGATCGCACTGTGGGCCTTGGTCGGTGCCGGGGTGAGCCTTGTGCTAGGCCGCTTGAAGAAGCGCCCCGCTGGTATTCATCAATCGGACTGGCCGAAATCCATCATGTTGGCAGGGGCTACGGTTGCGTCCGGGTACGCCGCGGTGTGGCTGGTCGATCGGCTGTTCCACACCGATTTTCGGTTGTGGGTCGTCGCCGTCAAACTCCCCAGCGTCCGCCAATGGGCGATTGCCGCCATCTATATGGTGCCGCTGACGCTGGCGTTTCAGGTCACGACCCGCTCGCTGGCCAGCGCCACGGTCCGCAGCGACAGCGCCCGTTTGCGCTATATGGCGGCGATCCTGACGCTGACCAGCGGCTTCATGGTGATGCTAAGCGTGATCTACGCCGGGTTGTTCACGACCGGGTCGCTGATCACCGCATTCGATCCACTCAGCACCGTGATCGCGCTGCAGTTCGTGCCGGTTCTGGCCGCGGTGGCGATCATCGCGACGTTCACATGGCAGCGAACCGGCAGCCATCGCACGGGCGGGGTGATAGCCGGAATAATGGTGACGCTTTATGTGGTTGCAGGCACCGCCACCCAAGTTTGAGCCAGATTCAGCAAAACTCAGGCAGACCGTCCGCGCGCAGTCACCGGCCAGATCGCGGTCAGGTCCTCACCGCTGATAACGTGATACGCATCGTATAGGTTCACGGTCGGATCGCAGTGCGGGGTTCCCAGCGTGATCCGCGCGCCCAGACCCGGAAGATCGCTCCCAATGACCGCGCCGTGTTCGTCGCCCATGAAGCGATAGCGGGCGTCGTCGCCTGCGCCCGATAGCACCATCGGAGCCCCGGCGTCGGTGGCAAAGGCTTTCAGTCCGGCGTCGATCGTGACCAGCCCGGTGGCGTTCGCACTGATCACGCGGGCATCGACCAGCAACGCGGTCTCGAACGGTACCGTCCCGCCATCGCCCGGATCGCACTCGGCGTATTCGCGGTCCATGAAGATATAGGAGCCAACCTGCAGTTCGGTCAGCACGCCGAGGTCCGCGTCGATCGCATGGCTGCCGGTCCCGCCGCCGGTGACGACCTTGGGCGAAAGACCCGCGGCGGCAAGCTCGGCCAGGCAGGTGCTCAGGTATCCGGTGCGTTCGGCGATCGCCTCGCGGCGCTTGGCGAAGCTCTGGATGTGTTGCTGCGCGCCGCAATAAAACTGGACGCCGCCGTAGCGCAAACTCGGGCGTTCGGCGATGCGGTGGGCAAGCGCGACAGCGTCGTGGGGCGACGCGACGCCCGTGCGGCAAATGCCCGGATCGATGTCGACGAACACCGTCAGCGGCGGGCCGCCTTGCGCCGCGCTGGCGAGCGCATCGATCGAATGGGGGTGATCGGCCACGACACTGAGCGACGCCACGCGCTGCGACAACGCCGCGAGCCTGGCGATGGCCGGCGGCGTCACCACCGGCGAGGTGAGATGCAGCCCGTCGATGCCCTCGGCGGCGAGCGCCTCGGACTCGCCCAGCTTGGCGCAGCACAGCCCCACCGCGCCCGCCGCGATTTGGGCGCGCGCGATGTCGGCGCTCTTGTGCGACTTGGCGTGGGGTCGCAGGGCCAGGCCATGCTTGCGCGCAA
>JANMPV010000533.1:0-1517 GCA_031370045.1 Novosphingobium sp.
GCAATCACGTTGGGTGTTGCCGCGATGTTGATGATCGGCGTGAAGTCGGCGATCGGGTTGTAGCTCAGTCTGGGGTTGATGGCCGGATTGGCCGCGGTGGTGGACACCGTCGCGAGGCCCAGCGAGTAGCCGTCGGGCAAAGCCCGCGCTGTCTCCGTCGCACCGACCGATCCGCCGCCGCCCGCCTTGTTCTCGACGATCATCGGTTGACCCAGGGCTTCCTGGATTTTCGAGGACAGGATCCGTGCGACGATGTCGGAGGTACCACCGGGCGCGAAAGGCACCACCAGGTGAACCGGCCTGCTCGGGTAGACCTGGGCCTGCGCTGACTGCGCATTGCACAGCAGCGCGGCGGCGCCTGCCGCCAAGATGGACCGGCGATCCAGGTCCACGCCGCCAGCCCGCTGGTTTCTCCTCACGCCCGCACCTTGCTTGCTCATTTCCGGCTCCTTCGCGTTTGCGAAGCGGTCACTGTCTGCCCGAACGGGCCGGTTGGCTCAAAACAGTACCAAACGGCGCTAAAACGTTGTGAAATCTCGTGGCAGGCGCGCCGCCAAAGTAGGGCATGGCGTTGCACATGGCCGCGGCCTGCAAGGAGACCTTCGCCGTGTCGAGCGTCCATGGATCGAACGCAAGCATGGTCTTGAGCATGCTGCGTTTGATCGCGATGTGCAGAAGGGTCACGCTGCCGGCGGTCAGTCTGGTCGACATCTGTGCCGACGCTGGCGCCAAGCTCGAGCGACCGTCGCCCACATGCGCCTCGAAGGTGCGCGTCCCGGGGGCAAGCGTCAGGCACGTGAAGCGAGGGCTCTTGATCTGGACGACCGTCTTGCCGTCGACGTCGATGTCGACGCCCACGGCCCCTCCAGCGAACCCGCTGCGAACGAAATACACAAGCGCTCGATCCGGCGGGCAGACGAAGGCCAGCGCGCGCGCCCGCGCGTCGGCATCGGCCGGCGGGGCACGCCGACTCGCTCCACGCAGATGGAGAATGAAGAAGGTCAGTATCCCGATCGCCGCGCCGAGCGTCAGGCGGGCTTCGCCGAGACCTGGCGCATTCACCAGAGCCGCCAGAAGCTTGAACACGAAGGCGATCATGGAGGCGCACGCGGCCGCCACGAGCAGGTTGCGCAATGTCTTGTTCATCGGTGGGCCCTCCAAGGCGTTTCGGTTGCTTGCCGTGGAGGAACGCAGCGCCGAAGCCAAACCGGACATCGCACGGCTTGCGCGAATCTCGAGCTCGCTCAGCCCCTCGAGCAATGACGTCAGAAGACCAACAGGAGCGGCTTCGGCGGGACCGCGCCCGCGATCGTCTTCAGGCGCTCACGCGAAACGCGCTCGATCTGCTCCGCCTCGCGTGCCGAGGCCTGGCTGCGCAAGGCCTCGGCACGCACCAGGTCGACGAACAGCGGGTCCGTCTGATTCGGTTGCGGGTTCTGCGCCAACAGGGCCTGCGCCTCGGCGATGAGCGTCTGCGCGGTTGTCGTCTGGTGCAGACGCGCCTGCGCCAGCGCCTC
>JANMPV010000045.1:0-3353 GCA_031370045.1 Novosphingobium sp.
CGGGTCGGTACAGGTTCCTGCCCGCCCACCCGAGCCACAGCGCGTCGAGCGCCCCGAACGATACCCCTGCGGCGACGTACGCAACGATCCACTTCATGCCCCGGTCTCCTATGCAAGCCAGCTTGACCCTGCCGCTGCGCCCGGTCAATGCTTGGCACCGCATGACCGACCTTCCCGATATTGCCGCCCTGAGCTTTGAAGATGCGCTCAAAGTGCTTGAGGATGTCGTTCGCCGACTCGAAAGCGGCGACACTCCGCTCGAGGAATCGATCGACCTCTACACCCACGGCAACAGCTTGCGCGCACATTGCCAGGCCCGGCTCGATGCGGCGCAGGCGCGGATCGAAGCGATCGTGACCGGGACAGATGGCAAGCCCACCGGGCTGCGCCCGTTCGACGACGCGGACGGGCGGTGAACCTGGTGACCCTGGATACCGCCCGCGCGTCTGGCTTGCGCGGGCCACTGGAGCGGATCGCGCGCGATATCGATGCCAGCTTCGATGCGCTCCTGCCGGTCCCCGAAGACCCTCGCCGCCGCCTGATCGAGGCGATGCGCTATGCCGCGATCGGTGGAGGCAAGCGGCTGCGCCCGCTGCTGCTGGTCGCCACCGCCGAGATGCACGCGGTGACCCGCGCCGCTGCGGTCCGCGTGGCGACCGCGATCGAGGCGATCCACATCTATTCGCTGATCCACGACGATTTGCCGTGCATGGATAACGACGCGCTGCGCCATGGTCGACCGACCGTCCACCGCGCGTTCGACGAAGCGACCGCCGTTCTGGCGGGCGATTCGCTCCACGCGATGGCGTTTGAAATCCTTGCCGACCCGGCGACCAGCGGCGATCCGTTCGTGCGGATCGAGCTGTGCCACGCGCTTGCCACCGCGAGCGGTGCAAGCGGGATGGCCGGCGGACAGATGATGGACATGGTCGCCGAGCACGAGGTGTTCGATCTGCCCACGGTAACCCGGCTCCAGGCGCTCAAGACCGGTGCGCTGCTCGCCGCCGCGGTCGAGATGGGCGCGGTCCTGGGGCGGGTGCCGGTCGAAGGGCGCCAGCACTTGCGTGGTTTCGCGCGCAACCTGGGGCTGGCCTTCCAGATCGTAGACGACATCCTCGATGCCGAAGGAGACGAGTCGGTGGCGGGCAAGGCGCTGCGCAAAGACGCCGATGCCGGCAAGCAAACCTTCCTCTCGTTGCTCGGGCTCGACCGTGCGCGCGAACAGGCGACGATGCTGGTCGACCAGGCGATCGGGCAGCTGGCCGGCTGCGGCGAGGAAGCCGACATCCTGCGCGCAGTGGCGCGCTATGTGCTCGAAAGGGATCATTGAGATGGCGACCAAGCCCGTTCCCGCACGCATCGGCGTTTATCCCGGCACTTTCGATCCGATCACGCTCGGCCACATGGACATCATCGGGCGCGGGGCGAAGCTGGTCGATCGGCTGATCGTCGGAGTCACCACCAACATTGCCAAGTCGCCGATGTTCTCGGACGAGGAACGGATTGCGATGGTCAAGCGCGAGGTGGCGGGGTTGGATGGCGATATCCACGTCGTCGGCTTCAATTCACTGCTGGTGAATTTCGCGGAAAGCCAGGGCGCCGCAACGGTTATCCGCGGCATCCGCGGGGTCACCGACTTCGAGTACGAATACCAGCTTACGGGCATGAATCGCCAGCTCAACCACCGGATCGAAACGATCTTTCTGATGGCTGACGTCGCGTTGCAGCCGATCGCCAGCAAGCTGGTCAAGGAGATCGCGATCTATGGCGGCGAGATCGCGAAGTTCGTAACCCCGGCGGTGCGCGACGATGTGACAGAGCGGGTGCGCGAGAAGGGACTGTCTGGGAATCGCTGAACAATAAGATCCTCCCCGAGCTTGTCTCGGGGAGGTGGCAGTCGCGTAGCGATGGCGGAGGGGCCATGTGATGTCGCCGTCCCCTCCACCACCCTGCGGGCGGTCCCCTTCCCCGAGCAAGCTCGGGGAGGATCAAGGCCACCCTTATTCATTGCGGGGACAGGCGGTTCGCGGTATCGCGCCGCCGCTCGGGACTGCCTTTATCCCGCCCGCTACCCTGATGCCGGAGCTTGATTTACCCATGCGTTTGCCCGTGCTGGCCGCTGCCGTTCTCGGCCTGGCCCTGATCGCTTCTCCCATCGCCGCGAAGAAAAAGGAATCGCTGGTCCCGCCGCCGGCCCCGATCGACATGACGATCGACCTCGATCCAAGCCACGATCCCGAAAACGTGCTGGTGCTCGATCTGTCCAACGGCGGGCGGGTGGACATCCGGCTCAAGCCGCAGTGGGCCCCCGCGCATGTCGAACGGATCAAGATGCTGGCCGGGCAAGGGTTCTACAACGGGGTGATTTTTCACCGCGTGATCGAAGGCTTCATGGCCCAGACCGGCGATCCCACCGGGACCGGGCAAAGCGGATCGCCGCTGCCCGATCTCAAGGCTGAATTCAACGCCGCACCGCATGTTCGCGGGACAGTCTCGATGGCCCGGACCAACGATCCGGACAGCGCGAACAGCCAGTTCTTCATCATGTTTTATCCGCGCTTTGCGCTGGACAACAAATACACCAACTTCGGCCGGGTGATCTCGGGGATGGACATGGTCGATGCGATCGTGCGCGGCGAACCGCCGCAGAACCCGACCCGGGTCGTCCAGGCCTCGCTCGCCAGCGAAAACAAGCCGCGCCCGGTGATGACGGCGGCTATTTCCGCAGCACCTGCGCCTTCGATCGACGAACTGAACGGATCGAAATCGAACTGAACTGGCGCGAGCGTGGTGAGCGTGCTTCGACTGGCTCAGCATGGGAGGGCTTTTGCTTTGAGCGACACTTTTAAAGCCCGCTCGTCCTGAGCCCCTCGACTCGCTCGGGAGAGCCTTGTCGAAGGACCGCCGCTGACCTAGCCCCGCCGAATGCGCGTCGACCTATTCGATTTCGAACTCCCCCCTGAACGGATAGCGTTGCGCCCGGCGCGACCGCGCGATGCGGCGCGGATGTTGGTGGTCCGGTCTGACGCACTCAATGACGCCGGAGTCGCCGATCTGCCCGGCCTGCTGCGCCGCGGCGACGTCCTGGTGTTCAACAACACCCGCGTGATCCCGGCGCAGCTCGAAGGGCGGCGGGGTGAGGCCAAAATCGGCGCGACGCTGCACAAGCGGATCGATCTGCGCCGCTGGCAGGCGTTCGTCCGCAACGGGCGGCGGTTGCGCGAAGGCGATGCGATCGATTTCGGCGCGCGGGTCTCCGCCACCGCCGAAGCGCTCCACTCCGACGGCTCATGGACCCTGATGTTCGGCGGCGACAAGCCGGTCGAAGTCCTGCTCGAACGCGCCGGGCGGAT
>JANMPV010000135.1:0-2347 GCA_031370045.1 Novosphingobium sp.
CGAGGGCCGCTTCGCGCTGACCGACGGGCTCTCGCTCGATGTAGCCAACGTCACCGTGCGCGGGATGGGGATGGAGGCGACGGTGCTCGACTTCACCGGCCAGCAAGGCGCGGGCGAGGGGCTGCTGGTCACCTCGGACGACGTCACCTTGCGCGATTTCGCGGTGGAGAACGCGAAGGGCGACGCGATCAAATCCAAGGGCGCGGACCGCATCGTCTATTACCGGGTGCGCGCCGAATGGACCGGCGGGCCCAAAGAAACCAACGGTGCCTATGGCATCTACCCGGTCCAGAGCACCGGGGTGCTGATCGACGGGGTGGTCGCCAAGGGGGCTTCGGACGCGGGAATTTACGTGGGGCAAAGCAAGGACATCACCGTCCGTTACAGCCGCGCCGAAGGCAACGTCGCCGGGATCGAGATCGAGAACAGCCGCAACGCGCTGGTCTCCAGCAACTTCGTCACGCGCAACACCGGGGGCATCCTGGTGTTCGATCTGCCCAACCTGCCGGTGATGGGCGGGGGCAACGTGCTGATCGAGCGCAACCTGGTGATCGCCAACGATACGCCGAACTTCGCGCCAAAGGGCAACATCGTCGCCAGCGTACGCCGTGGGACCGGATCGATGATCATGGCCAACGACCTCGTGACGCTGCGCAGCAACCTGTTCGACAACAACCCCACCGCGCACGTGATGGTCATCTCGTACCCGCGCGCGTTCACCGACAAAACCTATAACCCGACCCCGCGGCTGGTGACGATCGGCCAGAACCATTTCGGGCGCGGCGGCTACGATCCGCAGGTTCCGGGGGCACCAATGTTATTGAAGGCGTTCGGCGGCGCGCTGCCGCCGGTGCTGGTTGACGGGCTCGGCGATCCGCGCACGACGCTGGCGCTCGATCCGGGTGCCAAGGCGTGGACGCTCGGCCTGCCCAGCCAGGGTGCCGATCCCGCCAGCGGCAAGCCCGGCTTGGCGAAGTTGCCGACCACTTTGCCGCCGGTAGTCACGCCCGGCCCGCCCGCAAGGATCGGCGCCCCGGCTGCGATGGACGCGCGGATCGCAGGATGATCGCGCGTGCGGTCTTGACGATTGCGGCACTCACCGCAGGGGGGGCGGCGTTGTTCGCGACCGGCACGGTGGCCGCAACCGGGGTTGCGCGGGTCAACGATGCGGCGATTACCGCCAACGCCTATCCGGCGACGCTGGCCGAGTATGGATTCTTCGCCGACGTGCCCGCGCAAAAGCCTGCCGCAGGGGTCACGCCTTATCGCCTGAACACCCCGTTGTGGTCGGATGGTGCCGAAAAGCTGCGGTTTATGTATCTCCCGCCGGGCGCGAAGGCGAAAGCCAATGGCGAGGGGCTGCTCGATCTTCCGGTCGGGGCGGCGCTGATCAAGACGTTCGCGTTCGGAGCCCGCAAGATGGAGACCCGCGTCCTGCTCCATCGCGCCGAGGGCTGGGTCGCGCTGCCCTATCAGTGGAACGCCGCGCAGACCGAGGCCAAGCTGGTGCTGGGCGGCGCGCGGGTCGCGCTGACCACCCCGCAGGGGGCGGCGATCAGCTATTCGATTCCCAACAAGAACCAGTGCAAGGAATGCCACGGGTTGGCCGGGGTGGTGACCCCGATCGGCCCCAAGGCGCGCAACCTTTCGCCGATGTGGCTGGCCGCTGCGGTCAAGGCCGGGCGGCTCGACCGCTCGCCCGCCGTCGCGATGCGCCTGCCGGTGTGGGAAGATCGCGCGCAGGCACCTGCCGCACCTGCCGCACCGGTCGCGCGCGGTTATCTCGATGCCAACTGCGGCCACTGCCACAACCCGGCGGGCTCGGCCTCGAACAGCGGGCTCGACTTGCGCTGGGAACAACACGACCCCGCCTTGCTCGGGATCAACAAACGCCCGGTCGCCGCAGGGCGCGGCGCGGGTGAGAACGAGTTCGACGTCGTCCCCGGCGATCCCGACCACTCGATCCTGACCTACCGCATGGCCAGCCTCGAAGGCGGCATCGCGATGCCCGAACTGGGCAAGGCGACGGTCGACGGCGACGGGGTTAAAGCCGTGCGTACGTGGATCAAGGAGATGAAGCGGTGAGCCTGCGCCGTATCTTCATAGGCCTGGCGATCCTCACCGCATTGCTCATCGCGGCGTTTCTCGTCCTGCGCACCCCCGATACCGATCGCGCGGCGATGATCGCCAAATATGGCGCGCCGCCCTCGCGGTTCGTCTCGCTGCGCCCCGGCCTGACCGTCCACTACCGCGACGAAGGGCCGCGCGATGCGCCGGTGGTGATGTTGCTCCACGGTTCGAACGCCGATCTCCACACCTGGGACGCCTGGACCACCGATCTCGCGCG
>JANMPV010000144.1:0-6417 GCA_031370045.1 Novosphingobium sp.
CAGCCGCCACTCGAGCATCCACTCGGGCTCGTTCTTCTTGGCGCTGATGAAGCGGACGGTGTCTTCGGACAGGCCCTTGGGGGCGAAATCGGTCTCGATGTCGGCCGACCAGCCGTGTTCGTAGTCCGCGACACGATCGGCGGCGTCGCGCGCGGCCTGGTCCTTGAGGGCTACCATCTCGTTCATGCCACCATCTCCGCCAGCCGGGTCAGCGGCACTTCGGCCAAAGCCCCGCGAACCGCGTCGTTGACCACGCTCCAGTGCGGGCGGACGGCGCAGGCGCTTTCCATACCGCAATCGTGGCGCCCGCTATCGACGCAGGCGGTGAGCGCGATCGGGCCTTCGACCGCCTCGACGATATCGGCCAAATTGATCGCGGCGGCCGGGCGGGCGAGCCTGAGGCCGCCGCCTGCGCCGCGACTGGCGCGCAGCAGGCCCGCGGCGGAGAGCTTGCTGACGAGCTTTTGCACGGTCGCGGCGGGCAGTCCGGTCTCTTCAGCCAATTGCGCGGCCGAAACGCGAACGCCACCACAGTGCCGCGCGGCGGCGGACATCGTGACCACGGCATAGTCGGCCATACTGGAAAGGCGCATCGGATGTTCCTCTCGGACCTAATCGGACCGATTCGTTCCGATTACTATCTAGGGATGCTACGGATCATGCGCAAGAACTGGGCTCACGCGCCAAAATCCACATGTCAGAATCCGCATAAAAGAAGGGCAGCCCGGCCACGAATGGCTGGACTGCCCTTTTTAAGTGGAGAACTCGTCGCATTTCTGCACCGAGCCCTTCGGGTCGCAAGAGCCGATTAGGCCGAACGGGCGCTCGCAAATTGTATGGATTCGACAAATTGGTCGATTTGCGAAATATTTTGTTGCGTATCCTTGGGTTACAAAATTGTGACAGGGCCGACGTTGAACCAGGCCTGTACCGCTGCCATAGCGCCACGCGATGCTGTTCCCGGTGTTCCGCCCCGCGCTTTTCATGCTCGATCCCGAAACCGCGCATGGCCTGAGCCTCGCAGCGCTCAACGCGCTGCCGCTGCCCGCGGCGCGAATCGATCCGGCTTTGCGCACCACGGTGGCGGGGATTGATTTCCCCGGCCCGCTGGGTGCCGCGCCGGGATACGACAAGAACGGCGAGGTGCCCGATGCGCTGCTGCGGCTGGGCTTCGGGTTCGCCGAGGTCGGAACGGTGACCCCGCTGGCGCAGGCGGGCAACCCGCGCCCGCGCCTGTTCCGCCTCGCCGAGGACCGCGCGGTGATCAACCGGATGGGCTTCAACAACGCCGGGGCCGAGGCGCTGCTGGCAAGATTGCAGGCGCGGCGCGAGCGCGGCGGGGTGGTCGGGGTCAATATCGGCGCCAACAAGGATTCGCCCGATCGCATCGCCGACTATGCGCATCTCGCGCGGATCATGGCGCCGCTCGCCACGTACCTGACGGTCAATATCAGTTCACCCAATACCCCCGGCCTGCGTGCCTTGCAGGACGAAGGCGCGCTGGCCGCACTGCTCGATGCCGTGCTGGCGGCGCGAGGGGAGAGGGGCCCGCCAGTATTTCTCAAGCTCGCCCCCGATCTCGAACCCGCCGATATCGATGCGATTTGCCGGATCGCCATCGACCGCCAACTGGGCGCGCTGATTGTCTCCAACACCACGATCACCCGCCCCGCGCTGCGCTCGCGCCATGCCGAGGAAGCGGGCGGGTTGTCCGGTGCGCCGTTGCGCGATCTCGCCCATCAGCGCCTGTGCGACTTTCGCAGCGCCAGCGGCGGGGCGATTCCGCTGATCGGGGTCGGCGGGATTGCCACTGCCGCCGACGCCTGGGCGCGGATTCGCGCGGGGGCGAGCCTGGTCCAGTTCTATTCGGCGATGGTCTATGAAGGCCCGGGGCTGGCCCGCCGGATCAACGCCGGGCTGATCCGGCTAATGCAGCGCGATGGCTTTTCAACGATTGCCGAGGCGGTCGGCAGCGCATAGCGTCGGCGGCGATGTCGTACCGCTATCTCACCCCGTTCGCCGCGCTCGCTCTGTCAGCCTGCGCCACCGCTCCTGCCCAAGTCGGCTCGGTTTCGCGCATCGCCCCGCAGATCGGCGAACTCGGTAGCGCTGCCGCTGGAACCCAGGGCATCGTCAGCGCCGCCGATCCGCGCGCGGCCGACGCCGGGGCTGAAGTGCTCCGCGTCGGGGGCAACGCCACCGATGCGGCGATCGCGACGATGCTCGCGCTGACCGTGGTCGAGCCGCAGAGCTCAGGAATTGGCGGCGGGGGCTTCCTCGTCTGGGGCGACGCCGCGGGCCATGTCGAGACTTTCGACGGGCGCGAAAAGGCCCCTGCCGCGGCGACTCCCGAATGGTTTTTCAGGGACGGCAGGCCGATGGGAATCCGCGAGGCCGTCCCTGGCGGACGCAGTGTCGGGGTGCCGGGTTCGATCCGGATGGTCGCACTGGCGCACCGCGAACATGGCAAGCTCGCCTGGAAGCGCCTGTTCGACCCGGCGATCCGGCTCGCCCGCGACGGCTTTGCGGTAACCCAGCGGCTTTACGCGGTGCTCGACACCTTTCGGGCGATCGGCGCGCTCGATCCCGATGGGCGAGCGCTGTTCTATCAGACCGATGGCTCGCCGGTCCCAGTGGGCACCGTCGTCAGGAACCCGGCGCTCGCCGCGTTCTTGCAAGATATTGCCAAAAAGGGGCCAGACGCGTTCTACGCCGGCCAGAATGCCGCGGCGCTGGCGCGTGAGGTTCAGTCGACGTCGCGCAACCCCGCGCCGCTCCAGCCGGGTGACATCGCGGCCTATCAAGCCAAGCAACGCCAGCCGTTGTGCGGCACGTATCGCGGCTACCGCATCTGCGGGATGGGCCCGCCCTCGTCGGGGGCGACGACCGTGTTCGCCACGCTCAAGCAGCTCGAGCGCTTCGATCTTGGCGCGCTGGGCAAGGATTCACCGGCTGCCTGGCACCTCATCGCCGAATCCGAACGCCTCGCCTATGCCGACCGCGCGCGCTACTTGGGAGACGGCGATTTCGTAAGTGTCCCAACCTCCGGACTGATGGACCCCGGCTATCTGGCGGGCCGTTCCGCCCTGATCGATCCCGCGAAGTCGCTCGGCGTGGTGGAACCCGGGATCCCGCCCGGCGCGCAGGCGCTGAGCTGGGCCGATCCCGCGACGCAGCCCGAGAACGGCACCTCGCACTTCGTCGCGGTCGACAAGGGCGGCAACGCGGTCAGCTACACCTCGACCATCGAATCGATCTTCGGTTCGGGGCTGGTGGTCAATGGCTACTATCTCAACAACGAACTGACCGACTTCAACCTTGCCCCCAACGACACCGCAGGCCGCCCCACCGCCAACCGGGTCGAGGCCACCAAGCGCCCGCGCAGCTCGATGTCACCGACGCTGGTCTATGGTCCCGACGGTGGCTTGCGCCTGGCGATCGGCGCGGCCGGCGGCACGACCATCCCGGCGCAAGTGCTCAAGGCGATCATCGGGGTGATCGACTGGCGGCTGTCGGCGCAGGAGGCGATCGCCCTGCCAGTGATCTTCGCGCCAGAAGGCGAGACCGTATTCGTCGAGCAGGGTACCGCGCTCGAGGCGATGATTCCGGCGTTGCTGGCGCTCGGCCACAAGTCGGTGATTGCGCGCGAACCCGGTTTCAAGGCCAACGCGGTCGAGCGGGTCGGCAGCCGCTGGCTCGGCGCCGCCGATCCGCGCAGCGAGGGGGCTGCGGTAGCCGAGTAGTTGCCGATGGGGCGACGGCTGGTTAAGCCGTTGCCACAAGATCCGCTCATGTCGAGCGAAGTCGAGACACGTTGCGCCAGCTTCGACCCTTGCGCGGCATCCCTCGACACGCTCGGGATGAGCGGAGTTGGGGGAGCAAAGATACGTGAAGCTGGCCGATTTCGATACCTACAACAGCCTGGTCGCGATGTTTCTCGACCGCGCTGCCACCCGCGGCGACCAGCCGTTCCTCTCGGTCAAGCATGATGGCGAATGGCGCGCGATTTCGTGGCGCGAGACGGCGGAGCGGGTTTGCCTGCTTGCCGAAGGGCTGCTCGGATTGGGGCTGGAGCCCGGCGACCGGGTCATGCTGGTTTCCGAAAACCGCCCCGAATGGTGCATCGCCGATCTGGCGATCATGGCCGCAGGGCTGGTGACAGTGCCGACCTACACCACCAACACCGAACGCGATCACCTTCACATCCTGGAAAATTCGGCTGCCAAGGCGGTGATCGTTTCGACTGCGAAGCTGGCCAAACCGCTGCTCTCCGCGGTGTTTCGCACCGAATGTGAACACGTCATCGGGATCGAACCGCTACGCACCGCGCAAGCCGGAAGGGTCGCTTTCCATGAGTGGAACGCGCTGCTGGCGGGCGATGCGGCGGCGGCGCGCGCGGCAGTCGATGCGCGCCAGGCGGCGGTCAAGCGCAGCGATCTGGCCTGCCTGATCTACACCAGCGGCACCGGCGGCGCACCGCGCGGGGTAATGCTCCACCACGGCTCGATCATCACCAACGTCGCCGGGGCGGCGCGGGTCATCGCCGAGGATTTCGGCTGGGGCGACGAACGCTTCCTCTCGTTCCTGCCGCTCAGCCACGCTTACGAGCATTCGGGCGGGCAATTCCTGCCGATCGGGCTGGCCGCCGAAATCTGGTACGCCGAAAGCCTCGAAAAGCTCGCCGCCAACATCGAGGAATCGCGCCCGACGATCATGGTCGTAGTCCCCCGCCTGTTCGAAGTGCTGCGCACCCGGATCATGCGCCAGATCGAAAAGCAGGGGAAGGTCGCCAACTACCTGATGGGCCGCGCCATGAACATCGGCGAGGGGCGGCTGACGCGGGCTGACCGCCTTTTCGACAAACCGATGAACCTGATCCTCGATCGCACCCTGCGCCCGAAAATCCGCGCGCGTTTCGGCGGGCGGATGAAAGCGATGGTCTCGGGCGGGGCGCCGCTCAACCCAGAGGTCGGGGCGTTCTTCGATACGATGGGGCTGACGGTGCTGCAGGGCTATGGCCAGACCGAAGCGGGCCCGGTGATCAGCTGCAACCGCCCCGCCGCGGGCATCCAGATGGATTCGGTCGGCCCACCGCTCCACGCGGTCGAAGTCAAATTTGCCGAGGACGGCGAAATCCTCGTGCGGGGCGAACTGGTGATGCTGGGGTACTGGCAGAACCCGGGCGAGACCGCGCGTGCGCTGCAGGATGGCTGGCTCCACACCGGCGATATCGGCCATAGGGATGCCAAGGGCCGGATCCTCATCACCGACCGCAAGAAGGACATGATCGTCAACGACAAGGGCGACAACGTCGCGCCGCAAAAGGTCGAAGGGATGCTTACGCTCCAGCCCGAGATCATGCAGGCGATGGTCGCGGGCGACCGCCGCCCCTATCTGGTCGGGCTGGTCGTGCCCGATGCCGAATGGGCCGCCGAATGGGCGGTGGCCAATGGTGAGAAATTTGAGATGAAGGCGCTGAGCGACCTGCCCGCCTTCCGCAACGCGGTGAAAGCGGCGGTAGACCGCGTCAACCGTGACCTTTCTGGGACGGAAAAAGTGCGGCAGGTGGCGTTTGCGGACGAGCCGTTCGGGATCGAAAACGAGGAAATGACCCCCAGCATGAAGATCCGGCGACACAAGATCAGGGAGCGGTACGGGGCAAGGCTGGACGGGTTGTACAAGGGGTAGGGCAGAGCTTGCTCCAATTTGGATTGGTTTGCACGTATGACGATTGACCTAAACCAACGCACGCTTTAGTCAGAACATAGAAGGAACGAAAGATGCATGACCGCCCCACTGTTGTCGATCTCTTTTGTGGCGCGGGCGGATTGAGCCATGGCTTCATGCAAGCCGGTTACGATGTGCTGTTCGGCTCGGATATCGACCCGACATTCGGGCGTACCTTCATGGCATCGCATCCCCATGCCAAGTTCGTCGCCAAGCCGATCGAAGCCCTGACGCTCGACGAAGTTCTCCAGGCGACGCAGCTTCAAGCAGGGGAGTTGGATGTCCTTGTCGGTGGCCCCCCTTGCCAAGGCTATAGTGTTTATAACCATGGCAGAGGCGAGCAGGACCCCCGCGCCGGTTTGTTCCGGGAATATCTTCGGTTGGTGCGCGGACTTCGTCCCAAATGGCTGGTGATGGAGAATGTCACCGGGTTGACTTCGATAAGTGGCGGGCGGTTGATCGAGTCGATTGTCGCCGAGATCGAAGCCTCAGGCTATCGTGACGTTGCCTTCAAGGTTCTGAAAGCCGAGGAGTTCGGGGTTCCACAGGAGCGCAGGCGGATTGTTTTCATCGCCAACCGGTTGGGCTTCCCGATCGAGTTTCCCCAAACGAGCCATGATGGCATTTCCAAGCCTTACGTTACTGTCTGGGATGCCATTGGCGATCTTCCAGCGATTAACGAACAATGGG
>JANMPV010000148.1:0-7906 GCA_031370045.1 Novosphingobium sp.
CTGCGCGACCGCGGCGGTGCCGGTGAGGCCCAACAGCGCGACGGCTGCGGCGAACGCAAAGGTGGGGGCGAAAGCTGAAGTACGCATCGGGTTCTCTCCTGTTCGGCGGCGCCCGGGGGTGTCCGGCAACGCCGCGCTCTCACGGCACGGTGAAAGCGCCGCGTGACATGCTTTCAATCGCCGGGGCTGCGCATCGTTCCGGTGCGAAGCGAACCTGTCCGATTGTTCATCTTGGGAAGGCCGTGGAAGGGCGATCGAAAGTCGTGCGATGCTATCCTGTGACGGCGGCGTGGTGGCCCCCGACCCCCGCGCCGTAAGCAGCGACGCCCGCACACGAAGCGGCTTACGCGGATCGGCAGGGTGCCGATAGTGGGCGGTGACGGGCTCGAATAATCAGTCTATATGCTTGTAGCATATGGATTATAATTGCCAAAATCAGCGCGCAATCATCATTTGCACCGCCAGTGTCTGAAACGTCGGCAGGTCGAGCATCCAGCGGCTCACATGGTCGTCCGTGTCGCGTTCGAGCAGCGTGAAGCCCAAATTGGAATAATGGTTCTTGACCATCGCGTTACGGGTCGTCGCGATATACTCGCCGATCAGCTTCGATGCTCCGCGTTCGCGCGAACACCTTGCAATCTCGTTCAGAACCGCTTGCTCGACCTGTCGTTCGAGCACGCGACAGGACATCAGCCAAGTGTCAATGATCGCGGCATCGCCCTCGAAACGGAGGATGACCACGCAAATCATCCCGTTGTCGCCGAATGTGTCGGACAAGCGGAATTGCAGGCCAAGCCAGCCGTCCGCGGCTTCGATGGCGGTCACCTCCGCTTCCGAACGCCGCCGAGTGGTCAGGTTGAACTGGTTCGATTTGGCGATGAGCTGGGCAATCCGCGCACGGCCCATGCCGTCGAACGGGCGTATCATCAGAGTCATGTCGAGTGAGCGAAGATACTCGTCGTAGCTTCCCAGCGTTTCCCTAATTTCAGCACGTTTGGCGTTGTCGCGATAGGCTGCCGCGCGACCCAAGTCTTCCAGATTGAGGAGCGGGTTCTCGAAATATCCGCCAGCTGCGACGAAGCTCGTAAAGAAGGCGGGATCGTCGGGCAGTTCCGGCACTGCCACTTCAGGGAAGATCTGACGCACCCGCGCGCGTTCGGCAGGGTTGTCGTCGACGAAAACCAGCGCATCAGGGTTCAGCGACAATTGGTCGGCGATCGATTGGAGATTGGTCGCCTTGTCGCTCCAGTTCGCCTGGAACACCGCAATGTGCTCTTCGCGCAGCAGCATGTCGGGATGGCTGCGGAACGGTTCCCGCGCAGTTTCGTCGTCGTTCTTCGAACAGACGCAAATCGGGACGCCGCGCTGGCGCAAGGCGAGCGCGTAGCTCTGCAATGCAATGTGCGCTTCGCCCGCCGGGTCGCCCTGGCCAATGACGATGCTGTCGAGGCCGTCGTCGCCGATCACGCCGCCCCAGCACGTGTTGTCGAGGTCGAGGACGAGCGCCCGGCGGCCCTTTCCCATCAGTGCGGCGACGATCGCGCAGAGCCGGTCGGCGAGAACCGGCGCAAGGTCAATGCCGAAGGGGCTCTTGGCCACAAGCAGCGACACCGGATCGCGCCATGTCCGGGCACCGATCGCCGAGGCGACCGCTTCCAGGTCCCACAGCGCCAGCGCTTCACGCTGTGCAAGTTCGGTGATAGAGGCATTGAGATCGACGGCAAAGCGCCAGTCGCTCCCCCACATTGCGCGATCGGAACTGCTCAACAGCCGATCAGGATCGAGCGGGATCGTCGCTAGGACGATGGCACAGGTGCTTCGCGAGCGAACCGCCGCGATCATTCGTTCGAGAACGTCCACCGCCCGGACTACGGCGCGACGATGCCCGTCGGGATCGAGCAAGGCATTCGGCCGCGCGAAGCTGCGCAGGTCGGGCAGGATGGCGGCACAATCGAGCGGTCCCTCCAGTCCGATGTCGCCGAAAGTGTTGCCAAACGCATTGTAGACGACCGGTGCGACCGCCATTCGCATGCCGAAGCGCGGCGCGGTTCCCGGCAGCGCGTCGGCCAGGAAATCGAGCGTACCCGCGCCTATCAGGCTGAGCCGGACCTCGCGCAGCGCCGAGAGATGGGCCCCGCTGGCTTCCGCCGCATTCATCCTGGCTGCCACGCTGCGGAGCTGCGAAATCGACAGCCGGTGCGAGCAGAACCCGCGCAACCGACGGCCCGTTGGATCCTCGTCGAGCGCGGTAGCAAGCTGGCTTCGCCAATCGAGCGGGGGCTCCGGCAGCCAGAAAAGCGCCGTGGGATCAAAACTCAACACTTTCGCTTCCTTGTGCCCGAACTGGGCTTGCCCTGCGATTACAGCTATGCAATCGCCAGTGAAAGCCTTTTGCTGCGAGTGCGAACACCGGCAGCGCATCGGACTGGCACATCAGCTTGGGGAAATGTTTTGGGATCGGCGGAAATTTTAGCGGGGCTTGGCGAGATCGCAGCAGATCACTTCGACCTGCCCGATCTTGTGTTGACGCGCGAGACAACCGCCGCTGATGTGCCCGGCTGGGATTCGCTCGCCCACATTCAATTCCTAATGCAGATCGAGAATCGCTTCCGCGTACGCTTCAAGGCGTCGGAAGTGAGCAGCTTCGCCGACGTCGGCCAGCTTGCCGATCGCATCCGTTCGCGATTGGGCTGAGTGGTGGAGAGCGGCGGAAGCGCCGGTGGTTGCGGCTCGGACTTGCTCGCCGCGCTAGTCGAAGGGATTGCCAAGAGGCATCCCATGCACAAGTCATTCCTCGAACGTGCTCTCGAATTTCTCACCCCCACAGAAACCAAGCGGCTGGAGCTGATTTTAGTTTTTTTGGTCGAGAAGGGGCATGAACTCGATTACATCGTCGATTGCTACATGACAGTCCTCGATGACATGACTAACGAGCAGATGTACTTCTTCCGTCACGGGGAGTATCGTCACAAAACATACGCTGACGTTGCCGATAGCGTTTATCATGACAAGTCGTACATGGATCGTTACATGTATGGGCTGGCATTGACGGCGTTTTTTTGGCCTAATCATGTTGAGATTGCGCGCTTTTTCGAGCGGACCCTGCCAATCGCCAAGGGTGGACGCTATCTTGAGGTCGGTCCAGGTCACGGCTACTTCATGGCGATCGCTGCCGAGCGTGGCGAGTTCGACGAGATGCTGGGAATAGACATCTCCGAAGCCAGCATCGCCCAGACGCGAGGTCTGCTCGCACGATTTGCTCCTGCTGCATCGGCGCGGTGCGAACTGCGGGTTGCTGATTTCCACGATTCTGCTTCGCTAATGCCCGAGTCATTCGATGCCGTGGTCATGGGTGAAGTTATCGAACACGTCGAGGATCCCGACACGTTCCTGCGGCGCGTGTGGGAGTTGGCACGTGACGACGCTTACATCTGTGTTACCACAGGCATCAACGCACCGGCCATCGATCACTTGTACTTATGGCGAACGACCGACGAGCTTGAGGAGATGTTCGAAGATTGCGGCTTCCGTATCCGAGATGCCCTGCGGCTGCCTTATGAAGGCAGGACGCTCGAACAGTCGCGCAAACAGAACCTTCCGATCCGGGTGGCGTACATCCTCGAAAAGGTCCGTTCTTGATTCACGGACTGACCTTTCATCACCACGGCTTGGCACTGGGCGACGATGGCGAGGCGCTAGCGATGTTGCGCCTGCTCGGCTATGAGCTGAGCGAGCTGGTTCACGATCCGGTGCTAAGCGTAAATCTTAGGCTCTGCATCCATTCCTCGTTTCCCGCCGTAGAGATAGTCATGCCGGGAAGCGAGCGCGGACCGCTTGATGGGGTGCTGCGGCGCCACGACCAGTTGCTCTATCACACCTGTTACGAGGTTGCCGACCGCGAAGCCGTTTTGATGGAACTGAATGTGGTCGGCTTACGTGTCGTTCCCGTCCTCCCGCCCACGCCTGCGGTGCTGTTCGACGGACGGCTCGTATCGTTCCACACGATTCTGGGGTTCGGGCTGATCGAACTGCTCGACCGGGCAAGCCCGGATAAGGCGCAAAGCGGGCAGTAGTGTCAGTCGTCTCGCCCTGGTTCTACGCTCTGCTTGTGGCCACTGTCGCTCTCATCGCAACCGCACCCGTTGCGGCGCGCCGGACCGTGATGCTGACCGCGGGGTTGTTTTACTACATATCAGGCGATCCGGCTTCCGCCGCGCTTGGCCTCGCGGTCATAGCTGTCAATTACGGCTTTTTGCGCTCTCTCATCGGAGAACGACGCGAAACCCAACGCGATCGCATCTATTTCACTTCGATCGGATTCAACGCAGCCTCCTTCGTAACGCTCAAACTTGCGCTCGAACAGGCGGGGTCGGCATGGAGCGTCTTCGGCGTTTCGCTCGACTATCCGATCGGCTTTTCGTTCATGATCCTGATGCTTCATGCGGCGTTGAGCGATGCCTACACGGAGCAGCATGCGCCCCGCGCCCGACTTGGCACTTTCGTACTGTTCGCCACCTTCTTCCCCTACCTCACCTCGGGACCTGTCGAACGCCTGCGGGATATGGAGCCTCAGCTCGATCAACTGCAGCGGCCAATGGGCGAAGACTTGCGCGCCGGAACCGCCTTGATCGCCCTCGGGTTGGTCAAGAAGCTGGTCGTCGCCAACCGCATGGGACCCTTCATTGAAGCGGTGTTTGCCGCCGCGCAGCCGCAATCGGCGACAACGCTGGCTGTCGCTATCGCGCTCAATGTGGCCTACGTTTACTGCGATTTCAGTGGTTATACCGACATCGCTCGGGGGGCTGCGCGGTGTCTGGGTATCGAGGTGCGGATCAATTTCGACCGTCCGTTCGCGTCGCGCTCGGTCACCGAGTTCTGGCGGCACTGGCACATCAGCTTCTCCACCTGGATTCGCGACTACCTCTTCATGCCTCTCGCTTACTCCCTTCGCCGGGTCACGTCTGCGGCACCGATGCTCGCGATCGTCCTAACGTTCCTGGTAGTAGGTTTCTGGCACCGTGCAGCGTGGACATTTTGCCTGTTTGGTCTGCTCCATGGAATCGCGCTTGCCTTGGAATTGCGATTTGGCCGCCCGCTCGACCGTATTACTCCGGGGCTGCGGAGACTGTCCGGTACAGTGGCAGCCCGCAGTTACACTTTGGCATTCCTGGGTCTCACCATTGTCCTGTTTTCGGCGAGCGACGTCGCTCAGGCCGCTCGCATCATCGCGCGGCTGGCGAGCGACGCACTGCTGCCTTGGCCCCGCGAACTGTTCGGCTACCTTGGGCCATTCCTGTTCCTGTTGATGGGCGCAGCGATTGTGCTGTGGCAAGTAATGGAGCGTTGGCACGAACGCCTTTCTGCAAGGGCAACACCCGCGTTTCTGGTAACGGCGGCGCTGCTGGTCCTGTTCCTCGGTTCAGAAGGCCCCGGGTTCATTTATGAGCAGTTCTAGAAGCCTTTTGTTCATGCTCGCGGCGGTGCTCGCCTTCGGTGGCGCGGCGCTGGGGGCGGACTATCTGCTCGCGCGGGGTATCGCTCATAGCGAGGCGCTTGAGGCAGGACGCCTGGCGCGGCTTGCAGAAGGCCGTGATCCAGAGGAAATTCCGATCTTCGGGGCGTCTAAGGCCGAGGCGAATTACATGCCCGAAGCGCTCGGCCCGCGCTTCTACAACTACGGTTTGGCTTCCGCATCCCAAGACGTTGCCAACTACCTGATTGCCCTCGAACTGCAAAAGCCCTCGCGTCAGCCGATCATCATCGATCTGTCCCAGGGGGCTTTCGAAAACGTCGGTGATCCGCGCAATTACTTGCTTCTCGCGGGTCGGCCGGGTACGCGCAAACTTCTGGAACGCGCGGGCGTGTGGCGATGGTATTACGCTGTTCCAGGACTACGATTCTATGGATCGTGGGACTGGTACGTCAAAGGCTTGCTCACCGATCGCATCGCGCTGACCAAGCGGGTCGTGCGCGGTTACGTCCACCATCTCGATGAAGCTCCCTGGCGGGCCGACCAGTTCGCCAGCGACGTTGAAAAGCGTCTGCAAAATCCATTGCACTGGAGTATAGACCTCCGTCAGGCGAAGGATTTGATCGGGCTGGCGCATCGCGCGCCCGAACGGCAGTTCGTCATCGTGCTTTCCCCGTTACATCGCTCGTTCTTGGCCCACGCGACGGGCGAGGCCGAATTTCGTAGACAGCTGACCGCGATGGCCAAAGCCGTGCCAAATCTGCGGACCATCGACATGACCCGCGTGGAATATCCCGATCCGTATTTCCTCAACACGGGCCACCTCAATCAGACGGGCGCACGGGCATTTTCCGTCGATCTCCGCCGCGAACTGTTGCGGCTGGAGGTGATCTGAGCGAGCTAGACGGCTATATCCCGTACTTCCTCAACTCAGCCCTCCAGATAGTCAGCGCCTCCTCGGACGGATGCACGCCGTCGGAGGTATATTTGGGCAATATTTTTCCATCTTTTCCGGCCAAACGCCTCAGGTCGATCACCGGTCGGCCTTTGCATTCGGTCGATATGATAGCGTCGATCTGCTCTAATCGCCCATTAAGAACTTGAAGCACTGTGGGGGTTGGCTTGGTAACCACGACCTTCGGCTCAGCGCAAATCTTGCGCCACAGGCCGGACAGCTCCGCAATATCGAGTGGCCCCTCGCCCGCATCGTTGGTTCCAGCCATGATCGAAATATGACGTGGCGAATAAGCCAGTGCTTTCGGAATGTTTTCCGCAACCTGGTAGGTTTGCAAGCCGTTGGAGCCGAGATTGATCGACCGGTAATCGTTGAAGCTCCGGCCCGCCGCCGTGATGCTGTCGCCGATGAACACCGTCTCAGGCGGCACGGCTTTGGCAAGCCATCGCACCAGGGTCTGGGTATAATCGAAGCGCAGGTAAGGGCTGTAGGCTATCGGCACGAGCAAAGCGCTTTCGACGACAACGATGATTACAATCAGAATCTGCCATTGACGCATGCTTATATCCTCTTTTGCATTTCCGCCGATAGAGATTGGCGGATAGGCCCCAATGGCCAACTTTTTTTCACGCCCTTCGGCACGGGATTTGAGCGGCCAGAGCTTGCCGCCAGTTAGGGTCCCCGGGAAATAGAGCCCGCCGCCATCGGTCAATTACATTCTTTGTGGCGGGGTTTCGTAGTGCGGATCGCCAAGTCGGAAAGCGCCATCCTTGGGCGCTTTTCAAAAGCCCCGGTTTGAAAAGGCTCCAATCAGGCCCCCATCACGGGGTGACTGCCAGCGAACACGGAAGAACGGTGGCGGTCCTCTCTTCTAAGAAGACGGCGGAAGACCGCGGTCTGTAACGACGAATACGAACGTCCGCGAACAGGAATATGGTGGGCGGTGACGGGCTCGAACCGCCGACCCTCTCGGTGTAAACGAGATGCTCTACCAACTGAGCTAACCGCCCCCGGCCATTTCCCCTTCTGATGTCTCCGGGCGGAGGCCGCTTACACCAGCGGATCGGGCTAGACCAGCCGCTCTGCGTCGCGCCCCAGTTCGGCGAAATAGCGCGCAATGGCTTCAGCGGCACGATCGGTCAGCGCGAGGAAGGCGCGGCGGCGGTCGGTCTGGTCCTCGACCCGTTCGAGCAGCCCGGCCTCGGTCAGCAGCGCGATCCAGCGCAGCGCGGTGGTCGGCGGGACCCCGCTGGCGATGCACAGGCTGGTGACGGAGACGCGCTTGTGCTCGGCGCGCGCGGCGGCCAGATCGAGCAGCATGTCCCACGCCGGATCGGCGAACAGCTCGCCGTCGAAGAACCGCCCCCGCAACTGGCGCTGGCGGATGATCCGGCGGATGAGCCGCGGATCGGGCAGGCCCGGACGCGGGGCGCGGACCAACCGCTCCGAACCATCGTCAACGGGCGCACCGGCGAACGAAA
>JANMPV010000219.1:0-1863 GCA_031370045.1 Novosphingobium sp.
GCAGTGCGTCGCCCGCGACGTGGCCGTTGAGGTCGTTGATGGTCTTGAAGTTGTCGAGATCGAACAGCAGAAAGGCCACCGCATGGCTGCGCGACTTCGCGACTGCGAGCAGTTCATCGGTCTTGGGACCCACGCTGCGGCGGTTGAGGCAGTCGGTGAGAGGATCGGTCAGGGCGAGGACGAAGGCTCGCTGTTCGGCTTCCCGGCGTTCGCCAACTTCGCGGGTCAGATCGCGGTAGCGCCGCCAGCCGAAGATGATCAGCGCAACGTTGAGGAGCAGCGCGTTGACCAGGATGGCATCCGGTGCGCGGGTGCCATGGCTCCATGCACTCAGAACCTGGGGCAGAACTCTGCCACCGGCGCCGACGAACATGATTATCGCGGCGGCGGCGATGCCCAGCGCGACGACATCGCGCTGCGCCTTGCCGACGCGCGGTGAGCCTGCGTCTTGCCCGGCGACAATGCCCGCGACGGGCGACGAGTCCGACAACCTGATATCCCCCAAGTCCATGGCGTTTGCCTAGACGAAACTGGGCTAACATCCGGTTAAGTGTTGCGCCGAAGTCCCGCTCCCCCTTGCCAGCAGTTCGCGCGACCCCTAGGGAGTCCATCTTTCACCGGCTTTTCACAAAAGGCCGGATCACCACGACGCCGATGAAATGCGGCGCGCCGGTCGGCGAGGTTTCGCCCACCGGCGTTTTTTGCGTTTCGCCAGCCGAGCAATTGGAACTGCCCGTGTTCGACTCATTGTCCGATCGCCTGAGCACAGTCTTCGACAAGCTCCGCGGTCGCGGTGCGCTGAGCGAGGACGACGTTCGTGCGGCGATGCGCGAGGTCCGGATTGCGTTGCTCGAAGCCGATGTCGCGCTGCCCGTGGTTCGGCGCTTCGTCGATCGGGTGACCGAGGCGGCGATCGGCCAGCAGGTGCTGCGTTCGGTCACGCCGGGCCAGCAGGTGGTCAAGATCGTCAACGACGAACTGATCGCCACGCTGGGCGGCGAAGACGGGAGTTCATCCGAACTCGATCTGAACGCTGCGCCGCCGGTGGTGATCCTGATGGCGGGCCTGCAAGGCTCGGGCAAGACCACCAGCACCGCCAAGATCGCCAAGCTGCTGAAAGAGCGCCACGGCAAGAAGGTCCTGATGGCGTCACTCGACGTCTATCGCCCCGCCGCGCAGGAACAGTTGCGCGTGTTGGGCGAGCAGGCCGGGGTGGCCACGCTGCCGATCGTCGAGGGCCAGATGCCGGTGGGCATCGCCGAACGAGCGCTGCAATCGGCGCGGCTCCAGGCGGTCGACGTGCTGATCCTCGATACCGCGGGACGGCTCCACGTCGATTCCGCGCTGATGGATGAATTGAAGGCGGTCGAGGCGGCCACCCGCCCGCGCGAGACGCTGCTGGTGGTCGATGCTCTGACCGGGCAGGACGCGGTCAACGTCGCGCAAAGCTTTGCCGGACAGGTCGAGCTGACCGGCGTGGTCCTGACCCGGATGGACGGCGATGCCCGCGGCGGCGCGGCGCTGTCGATGCGCGCGGTTACCGGCAAGCCGATCAAGTTTGCGGGCACGGGTGAAAAGCTCGACGGGATCGAAAGTTTCGATCCGGCGCGCGTTGCCGGGCGCATCTTGGGGATGGGCGACATTGTCTCAATCGTCGAAAAGGCGGCGGCGACGATCGACGCGGATGAGGCCGAGAAACTCGCCGGGCGGCTCGCCAAAGGCCAGTTCGATCTCGACGATCTGCGCAACCAGCTGCGCCAGATGACCAAGATGGGCGGGCTCGGCATGCTCGCCGGGATGATGCCGGGAATGAAGCAGGCCAAGCAGGCGCTGGCCCAAAGCGGCGACGACAAGGTGCTCCAG
>JANMPV010000249.1:0-3818 GCA_031370045.1 Novosphingobium sp.
AAGGCGGCGATGAAGTCGGCCACGCGCAGCTTCGATTTCCTGCTCGACACGATCCCCGTCGCGCACGAATTGACGCCTTACCTGCTGCTGCTCGATCGCCAGGGCACGCTGTGCATCGTTGGCGCGATCGACATGCTGCCCAGCTTCCACTCGGGGCTGCTGCTCCAGGGCCAGAAAGCGGTCGCCGGATCGGGGGTCGGCGGAATCGCCCAAACCCAGGAGATGCTTGAGCTTTGTGCCGCCAAGGGCATCCTCGCCGAATGCGAGATCATCGCGATGGGCGACATCAACGCGGCGTTTGAGCGGATGGAAAAGGCCGACGTCAAGTATCGCTTCGTGATCGAGATGAGTACGCTTTAACGGATCGGTTTTATCCAAGCCCGCTCATGTCGAGCGAGGACCGAGCTTGTCGAGGGCCGGAGTCGAGACACGCGCACAAGTTCGGATCGTGGCGCTGGGTGTCTCGACGGTAGCATCTCGGCTCCGCTCGATGCTGCTCGACATGAGCGGGGGTTTGGATAGTCCGGCTTGCCCTACAGGCTCTGCCCGTCGTCCACGGTAAACTCCGCCCCGGTTACATGGCGCGCCAGGTCGGAGCACAGCAACAACAGCGGCGCGTCCATCGCCGCGATCGGGGTCAGCGCGCGGCGGGGGAAGCTTTTCATCAGCCACTCGCCGCCCTTGTTGCCCTCGTCGAACAGTTCGCCGGTCATTTCGGTCTGGATATAGCCGGGCAGGATCGTATTCACGCAAATGCCCTTGCGCGCCCATTCCTTGGCCAGCAGGCGGCTCATGTGGAGCACGCCAGCCTTGCTCGCGGCATAGGCGGTCATCGCCGCGTAGGGTTTTTTGGCGGTGATCGAACTGACGATCACCACGCGCCCGCGTGCTGCCTTGTCCGCTGCAATCAGCCGCCGCGCGCCCTCGCGCACGGTCTTGAACACGCCCGTCAAATTGATCCCCACGATCTGTTCGAACGAGTCGACCGAAAGGTCGAGCGCCAGCTTGTCGTCCGAGACCCCGGCGTTGGCGATGATCGTATCGACCGTGCCGAACGCGGCCTCGGCGGCGGCATAGGCGGCGACCGTGGCTGCCTCGTCGGTGACGTCGAGCGCGACCGCCAGCGCCTCGCCGCCGCCCGCGCGGATTTCCGCGGCGACAGTTTCGAGCCGGTCGGTCCGACGCGCGGCAAGCACCACTTTGGCACCCGCCGCAGCGAGCAGTCGCGCCCAGTGCTCGCCAAACCCCGACGACGCGCCCGTTACCAGTGCCACCCGCCCGGTCAGATCGAACTTCGGCACCGTCAAATCGCTCATTTCTAGCTCGCTCCGAAATTGCGGGTCATGCCCTTGCGCAACCGCCCCGGCATCCACCGTGCCGCGAACGCCACGCGCCGCGCGGTCTTGCCCACAAGATGGTGCAGTTTGGCCGAGGTCACCGCATCCCACGCGGTATCGGCGACGACTTCCACAGGAGTAAACTCCAGCCCTGCCTCGACCACCGATTCGCGCATCGACTGGTTGGTGCCTGCGTGCGCGGGCGGGATGAGAAGCGGGGTGTCGATGAACCCGGGCATCAGATCGCGCACCTTGATCCCGTCGCCCGACCATTCGATGTCGAGCGCCTCGGTCAGCCCGCGCACCGCGAACTTGGTTGCCGCATAGACCGCCAGCCCGGCCGCCCCATAAAGCGCCGCCGCGCTGGCGGTGTTGAGCAGACACGATCCCGGCGTAGCCTTGAGCAGCGGGTAGGCCGCCTGCGCGCCATGCACGACCCCGCGAAAATTGACGTCGATCAACTGGTCGATGGCGCTTTGCTGGTTTTCGGCAAATGGCCCGCCGTGGGCAACCCCGGCGTTGTTGAACAACACATCGAGCCGCCCGCCGCTGGCCTGCGCGAAGGCCGCCAGCGCCTCGTCCCATGCGGCCCGGTCGCGCACGTCCAGGCGGGTGGTCCAGCTCGCGCCATCGGGCAGCAGCGCGGCGGTTTCAGCCAGCCCCGCCTCGTTGATGTCGGCCAGCCCGATCAGCCAGCCCTCGCGCGCAAACCGCTGCGCGACCGCCCGCCCGATCCCGCTGCCCCCGCCGGTGATGAAGATCGCCTTGCGCATTGCTGTGCCCTCCCGTTGTGGAGCGTCACTAGCGCCTGATCGAACTCACTGCCAATCCCCTCTCCCACGCGGGGAGAGGGGGTGTTGCGCCTACTTCGCGGCTCCAGCGCCCAAGCCGCTGACATACTGTGCGCCATCGACGATTTGCGCGGTCGATCCCTTGACCGTCTCTCCGATCGGCTCCGCCCGTCCGCCCAGGCACGTCGACAGGAAATTCTCGGCCACCGCGTTGAAGGCGATGTTGTTGGCGGGCTTGGCAAAGCCGTGGCCTTCGTCGGGGAACAGCACATACGTGACCGGGATATTCTTGGCCTTCATCGCCGCGACGATCTGGTCGCTTTCGGCCTTGTTGACCCGCGGATCGTTGGCGCCCTGGCCGATCAGCAACGGGCGCACGATTTTGTCCGCGCTATACAGCGGCGAGACCGATTTGAGCAGCGCCAGCCCCTCGGGCGTGCCGGGGTTGCCCATGCGTTCGTGGAACTGCTTGACGATCGGTTCCCAGTACGGCGGAATCGTCTTGAGCAGCGTTTCCAGGTTCGATGGGCCGACGATATCCACCCCGCAGGCGAACGCGGTGGGGGTGAAGGCGAGCCCCGCGAGCGTGGCATAGCCGCCATAGCTGCCGCCCATGATCGCGATCTTGTCAGGCTGCGAGATGCCGGCCTTGACCGCCCATTGCGCAACGTCGATCAGATCGTCGTGCATGGCCTTGCCCCATTGCAGGTTGCCGGCCTCGATGAACGCCTTGCCCAGCCCAGTCGATCCGCGGAAGTTGGGGCTGATCACTGCATAGCCGCGGTTGGCGAGCCACTGATGGTATGGGTTGTAGCCATACGAATCGCGCGCCCACGGTCCGCCGTGGACGAACATCACGGTTGGCACCGGATAATCGGGCACGCCATCGCCGTTGGCGTCGCTGCCCGGTGGGAGCGAGATGTATGAGACGATCGTCTGGCCATCGCGTGCCTTGATCTCGCGCGGGTGCATCTCGACCAGCATCTTGCCCTCAAGCTCGGGCCGCGAGGTGTAGAACGGGGTCAGCGTGCTCTTGGTCCGATCGTAGATATAGGTCTTGGGCGGGGCCCCGGCGGCGCTGGTCGCGACCACCCATTTGTCGTCCCTATCGGTGCGCGAGGTGACGCTGATGTCGCCATCGAGCTTCTTGTCGAGCCAGGCGAGCGAGGCCTTCACCTTGGGATCGAGCGCGGTCCAGGTATCGCGCAGGTAATCGACCGAATAGGCCTCGACCCTGCCGGTGACCGGGTTGGACATGGTCTCGCCAATATCGGCCTTGTCGTTCTGGGCGACGATGCTCTTGTTGCCGGTGGCGACATCCTCGGCGATCAGCGCGGCGGTGTTGCGATCGCGGCTGTCGATCCAGTACAGCGTCTTGCCATCGGTGGTGTAGCCTGCCGGGTTGGTGGTCAGCGCATCGGCGAGGCCGGTGCTGGCGAACGGCTTGGCTTCGACCTTGCCCCCGGCAACGCGAAAGTAATCGGTCCCGCCGGCGGCGTTCTGGCGCAGCGCCATCCGCACATCGAGGTTGTTGTCGGCAAGATAGCCAGCATAGCCGCCGTCGTTCTTTAGCACGGACGTGAGCTTGCCCGAGTTGAGATCGAGGCTGGAGACGTCGAACACCTGGGGATCGCGGTTGTTCGCGCCGATCAGGATGCGGTCCTTGTGGATCGTCGATCCGCCGACGATC
>JANMPV010000258.1:0-7681 GCA_031370045.1 Novosphingobium sp.
CGCTGCGGTGGACCTTGAGCGCCAGCCGCGCGGTGCTGCGGCACTGGGCGAGCACCGCCAGGCGTCCGTAGGCCGGGGTATCGGGTCCGGAGACGATTCGCCGGGCTACCTCCTCCTGAAACATCAGCGTCAGCGAGGCCCATTGCGGTGGCCAGGCTTCTCCGCCCAGCCATCCGACGAGCAGCGCGGTGCCGACGTTGTAGGGCAGGTTGGCGACGATGTGGAACGGCCCCTCGATACCGTGGTCGATCTTGAGCGCATCGCCCTCCAGCACCCGCAACCGGCCCGCAAACGCCTCGCCCAGTTCGGCCAGCGCGGGCAGGCAGCGGCGGTCCATTTCGATCGCGGTGACGTGCGCTCCGGCCCGCAGCAGCGCGCGGGTCAGTCCGCCGGGGCCGGGGCCGATCTCGAGCACCTGCTGGCCGTCCAGACTGCCGGGGATCGCGGCGATCCGGTCGAGCAGCTTCTCGTTGAGCAGGAAGTTCTGGCCGAGCGCCCTGGTCGCGGACAGGCCGTGGCGCGCGATCACTTCGCGCAAGGGGGGCAATCGCACTGTGGGCCCTTCGACAGACTCAGGGTGAGCGGGACCTGGGCTGTGCGGAGAAGAGAAAGACCCGCTCATCCTGAGCCTGTCGAAGGATGTTCGCTGGCTGACGCCCGCCGCGCCGCGCACTCACCCGCCATGCGGATCGCG
The DNA here is from genome assembly GCA_031370045.1 of Novosphingobium sp. Classification (GTDB taxonomy): domain Bacteria; phylum Pseudomonadota; class Alphaproteobacteria; order Sphingomonadales; family Sphingomonadaceae; genus Novosphingobium. The sequence goes on from JANMPV010000258.1 coordinate 695, forward strand.
GCGAGCGTCGGCCCGACGCGCGCCTGTCCGGTCCCGGCGATCGAAAACGCGGTGCCGTGATCGGGCGAGGTTCGCACGATCGGCAGCCCCAGCGTGACATTGACCCCGTGGTCGAAATCGAGCGCCTTCAACGGGATCAGCGCCTGATCGTGATACATACACACCGCCAGATCGTAGCGCGCGCGGGCTTCGGCGTGGAACAAGCCATCAGCAGCCAATGGCCCGGTGACGTCGATCTCCTCGGCCCGCAGCAGGGCGACCGCAGGCGCGATGATCTCGATCTCCTCGCGCCCGAAGCGACCATTCTCGCCGGCGTGGGGGTTGAGACCGGCGACCACAATCCGCGGGCGTTCGATCCCGAAATCGCGAATCAGTGCGGCGGCAGCGATCGCAGTGCGGTTGCGGATCAGCTCGATCGTCAGCAGCCCCGGCACTTCGGTCAAAGCGTTGTGGACTGTCACCGGCACCACCCGCAGGCTCGGCCCGGCGAGCATCATCACCGCGTTGCGCGCTGAAACGCCGCAGCGTTCGGCGACATATTCGGTCTGGCCCGGATGGCTGAAGCCGATTGCCGCGAGCTGAGCCTTGGCTACCGGGGACGTGACCAGCGCCGCCGCCGCGCCGCCGCAGACCAGCCCGGTCGCGATCTCGAGCGATTGGAGCGCCAGTTCGGCGCCCGCCTTGCTCGGCGCGCCGGGGGCGTAGTCGAGCCCGGCGATGTCGAGCACCGGCAGAACGTCGGCGAAGCATTCCGCTGCGCCAGCGGGAGATTCGATCGCCAGCAGCGGGACGGTCAGCCCGCGGGCCTGCGCGGCCCCGGCGAGGACCGAGATGCTGCCGATAACGAAGAACGGGGAAAGCCCGGCGCTGCGACGCTCCATCCACGCAGCGCAGGCAAGCTCGGGACCGACCCCGGCAGGGTCACCGAGCGAAAGCGCAAGGGGGAGCACGGAAGGCGGCACTGGCCGATCCTAGCACAACCAGGGCAACCGGGAACCTGCCCGAAAACCCCTCAGTTGTACTCGATCACCGCGTCGCGGCGCAGATCGCGCAGGTAAATCTGGGCGCGCTTATTGACGCGGTCGTCTTCCATCTGGGCCATCAGTTCATCGAAGCTGGGGCCTGCACCGGTTTGCGGATCGTCACGTCCGCACAGCATCAGCACGCGCACGCCTTCCTCGACCGATCCGAACGGCGGGGTGGTTTCGCCCAGCGAGAGCTTGAGCATCGCTTCCTGCAACGGCCCGGGCAGGTCGCGGACCTTGATGTTGTCGTTGCCGACGATCGCCACGCCCATCGCGGTGGCCGCGGACTCGGCATCACCGCAGCCCTTGATCGCCTTTACCCCGCGCGAGAATTCGACGACTTTGGGAGTGGCGACCGCCTGGGTCGTGCCCTTGGGGAACGTCAGGGTGATCTGCTTGAGGCTGAGCACCGCATCGCGCGGATCGGCGGTCAGCACCTGGCGCTTGTCGATCAGGTAGATGATCGAGAACCCGCCCGAAACTTCGACCGGGCCGACCAGCTGGCCGTTGCCGAGCTGGCTGGCCACGGTCGCCAGTTCGGGCGGCAGCTGCGCCAGCCTGATCCAGCCGAGGTCGCCACCGACGGCGGCGGTCGATGCTTCGGAAAACTGCCGGGCATAGGCCACGAAACTGCCGCCCTGCTTGATCTGTTCGACGATCTTCTTGCCGTTCTCGAACACCGCCGGCTTGGTATCTTCGGTCGCCGACAGGAAAATTTCGCCGATCCGGAATTCCTCGGTGCCTTTGGCCTTCTTGAGCCGGTCGAGCATCTCGTTCACTTCGCCGTCGGAGACATTGATGAACGGTTGGACATTACGCCGCAGCAGGCGCTGCCAGGCAAGCTCGCCGCGGATCTGGCGTTTGAGCGAGGCTGTCGAGGAGCCGATCTTGGCGAGATAGCCGTCAAGCTTGGCCGGGTTCTGGCCGAAATTCTGCTGTGCGACGCGCGAGAAGGTCTGGTTGACCTCATCGTCGCCGATGGTGATATCGGCGGCCTTGGCTTCCTGAATCTGCAGCGTCTCGTCGATCAGGTTGCGCAACACCTGGAGGCGCAGGCGGCCCATTTCCTCGGGTCCGATCTTGGCATCGCTGGCGGCAACGACCAGCGCCACCCGCTGGGTGATGTCGGTATCGGTGATGATGTCGCCGTTCACCTTGGCCGTCGCCCGGCGCAAGTTGGGATCGGAGGTGAGGAAGTTGGTCGGACCCTGCGGCAGGTTGAGCGCGGCGACGCTCGAGGCGGTCGCAGGTCCGTCAGGCACATCGGTCGGGATGGCAGCAGCTTCCTGAGCCACGGCGGAGCCCGCCAGAGCGAGCAGACCGGCGGCAAGTGCGATGCGGGCCGAAGTGAGGCGAAGGGCGCGTTGGCTCACGTAGATGTAGTTCCTGTGCATAGGGGACGGGCATTGTCCCGTTCCGTCTCTGACCGCGATTTGGCCGGTTCTGGCCGCGATGTGGTGGCGAATGGCTTAACCGAAGCTGAGTGGACCCGCTGCGGCGGCGCGATAGCGGCTTTGGCCGGACCTGCCAAGGATAAGGGCTTGAAGTCGGGTCTAGCGAAAACCGAGGTTCCTGAGCGCGAGGCGGATGAGGAACGAGTTGCCCTTGCGAGCATCGCCGGTCGAAACGTAATCGCGCCGGAATGTGAAGCTCATCTCCAGGCATTCGTCTGCATAAGCTACCCCAAGCCGGGTCCGCAGCGGCTCGAACCCGTCGGAGGTGAACGAGGGATCCTCGTTGCGGTCGGTCAGGTTGAAAACCCCCGATCCGAACACCGACCAGTAGCGCGCGAACGCGATTCGTCCGGAGACGCGCAGCTCCTCGCGGTCCTGGAGATCCTCGAACGCGGCGATATCACGATTGAGCCGCAGGTAGCCGAGCTCGAGATAGGTCTTGTGGCTGCCGATCGTCGCATCGAATTCGTTGCGGCGTACCCCCAGACTATCCTTGTCGAGACGGAAGCGGTGGGTCAGCGAGACGAATTCGCGGTAGCGCACCTGGGTCCGCCCGACGACATCGGAGGTTCGGCTGGTGAGTCCGGTGCCGTTGGGAAAGATCGACGGTTTGGAGCTTAGCCGATAGCTTTGCCCGATCGTGCTGCTGACCCGCCATTCGGGTCGTTCGAATTGCCAGTCGACGCCGTAGGTAAAGCGGGTGCCGTCCTCGACCCGGTCGTAGCCGGGGAAGCGGTTGAGCGCGAAGAGATTGGTATCCTCCAGCTCGATCGCGCGCGAATCTTCGTTGGGGATATCGAAGTTGTTGATCGACGGGCTGGCGACGATCTGGACCCGCGGGGTGAGGATCTGGGTACCGCCCAGGAACGCACCGACCAGCGGGTACTTCACGTCGATCGCGGCAAGCGCGATGCCGCGGGTCTGCCATCCTGGGGAGCCGCGATAGGCGGCGGTAGCGGTCAGGAAATTCTCGTCGCTGTGATAGACGTCGCCGCGCACCAGCCCGGTCAGCGTCGCGTCGAGCCCGGCTACAGTGATCTTGCGCAGATCCCAGCGGGCGCCGGCAAACGCGCGCTGGGAGTCCTGCCCATCACCGCGAATGATCCCCAGCGAATTGGCCTGCAGTTCCACTTTGCCGCCGATCACCGGCACGGTCAGTCGTCGCCGAAAATCGATCGCGGGCAGGGCAATCGGGACCTGGCCCTGGTTGACTCCGACCTGGAGGGTCTGGGTCGCCCAGGCGGCGATGCTTAGATAGCTGTCGGGGTCGATCCGTTCGAGATTGATCGTGTTGCGCAGGCGATCGTCGCGGCTGATGTCATAACGGCGCAGGAACGTGCGGTCGGTGGCCAGGCGGGCGGAACTGGTCAGGCTCCATTCGGGGCTGAACTGAAAGCGCCCGTTAGCGTCGATCGCGCCGCGGAAATCGTCGCGGCGGGTGGCGCCGCTCTGGTCGATCGGCAGGCGCGAGCTGCGCGTGGCGTAGCCGGTGATCTGGTAGGCACCGAGGTCGGTCAGCTCGCGATACTGCGCCGAGATCATCGGCAGGACCTGCGAATAGACGTGCCCCGCCACGGTCAGGTCGCGCGATGCCGATAGCCGCATATAATAGCCTTGCTCGAACTCGACGCCGTTCGAGCGTGAGAATCCCAACGAGGGGGGCAGCAATCCCGATCCGGCCGATCCGTTGGCCGAGTGCGCAAGGAGTGGAAGCGGAACCGCGATCCCGAAGATTTCCAGTCTGGCACCATCGTAGCGGACGCGCTGGCTGACGGGATCGTAGACCACCCGGCGGGCATTGATCCGCCAGCTCGGTCGCTTGGCGCAGCCCGCCGTATTTTCGACCGCGCAGGCGGTGTAGGCGGCGTTGGTCAGGATTATCCGCCCGGCGGCGTCGCGCACGCCCTTGTCTGCCGCGATCCGCCCGCCTTCGCGCAACACGAGCAGCAAGTTCTCGATCATCCCGGCCTTGAGCTCGTCGGTCAGTTCGACGCGGTCGGTCAGCAGCAGGTTGCCGTCCTGATCGACCGCGCGGACGTTGCCGGTGGCGACGATCTGGCCGCTCTGGCGGTTCCACACGACGTTGTCGGCGTGGACCGACTGGTCGCCCTTGACCAGCACGACACTGCCCGCGGCGGTGACGACCTGGGTGTCGTTGCCGTACTCGACCCGGTCGGCCTCGAAGTTGATCCGTTCCTCGCCAAGGTTGTCAGTTGGGGGCGCGGTCGCGGCAGGCGAGGCGGGTCGCGAGAGCGCGGGAGCAGGAAACGATTCGCCAGGCCGCGCGCCGAGCGGATCAGCGGGGGCATCCTCGGCCTTGCTCTGATCGACCGGAGCCGGGCCACCTTGCGCGGCGGCCAGTGCCGGCCAGGCGAGCGCGGGCAAGGCACAGGCGAGCACAAGGCCGATCGCCAGCCCGCGCAAGCTTGGAAAGTTGGCTTGCGGAGCGGACCGCGGCGACCGTTGCATGGCTTGCCTATCGCACCGCCCCGCTTTAATCGCAACGCCATTCCGCCCGCCTTCCGGGCCGTCCCCCGTCTCCAGGAGCTTCTCGTCATGAAGGTCACGTTCGTTGCCCAGGGTGCTGCCGCGCCCGCCGCGCCCCGGCTCGCTGTTCAAGTTGTCGAGCAGGACAAGCTGCCCGCCGGTCTCGCCGGCGGGGTCGCCGATGCCGCGCGCGCCTCGCGCTTTGCGGGCAAGCTGGGGCAAGTGTTCGAGAGCTTCTCGGGGGACGGCGGCGATCTGCGCCGCAATGTGCTGGTCGGAATCGGTGACCCCAACGCCGAAGGTCGGCTCGCCGCGTTCGAGCGTGCGGGCGCAGCGGTTACCGCGCGCTATCTGACCTCGGGCGAGACCGGGATTGCGTATGATCTGGGCGCGAGCGGAGCCAGCGCGGAGGAAGTCGCGGCGTTAATCCTGGGCACCGTGCTGCGCGGCTGGCGCCACGACATCTATCGCACACGCCTCGCCGCCGACCACAAGCCGACGCTAACCGAAGTCACCGTGATCGGCGCTCCCACCGGCAGCGAAGCCGCCTGGACTGCCGAGTCCGCGGTCGCCGAGGGGGTTTCCTTCACCCGCGAACTGGTCACCGAACCGGCCAACATCATCTACCCCGAAAGCTTTGTCGAACGCTGTCAAAAGCGGCTCGAGGGCCTCGGCATCGAGATCATGGTGCTCGACAAGGCGGCGATGACGGCGCTGGGAATGGGCGCGCTGCTCGGCGTAGGACAAGGCTCGCGCCGCGATTCGCGAATCCTGGCGATGCGCTGGAAGGGCGCCGAAGCCGCCAAACCGACCGCGTTCGTGGGCAAGGGCGTGACCTTCGACACTGGCGGGATCAGCCTTAAGCCGCCTGCGGGGATGGAAGACATGAAGTGGGATATGGGCGGTGCGGGCGCGGTCGCGGGGGCGATGCTCGCGCTCGCGCTGCGCAAGGCCAAGGCCGATGTCGTGGGTATCTGCGGCCTGGTTGAGAATATGCCCGATGGCGCGGCGCAGCGCCCGGGCGACGTCGTCACCTCGATGTCGGGGCAGACGATCGAGGTGATCAACACCGATGCCGAAGGCCGCCTGGTGCTATGCGATGCGATCACCTGGACCCAGAAGCAGTTCTCGCCCGCCACAATCGTCGATCTAGCCACGCTGACCGGCGCGATCATCATCAGCCTGGGCCATGAGCACGGCGGGGTCTTTTCCAACGACGATGCGCTGGCCGACGCGCTGCTCTCCGCGGGCAAGGCGAGCGGCGACAAATTGTGGCGCTTCCCGCTGGGTGCGGCCTACGACAAGCTGATCGACAGCCCGATCGCCGACATGAAGAACGTCGGCCCGCGCAATGGCGGATCGATCACCGCAGCGCAGTTCATCCAGCGCTTCGTCGACAAGGGCGTCGCCTGGGCGCACTGCGACATTGCAGGAATGGTCTGGGCGGACAAAGCCGGGGCGACCTGGGACAAGGGCGCGACCGGTTTCGGCGTGCGCCTGCTCGATCGCTACGTGCGCGATACGCTCGAGCAGTAGGCGCGCGGGTGCGCGTTGATTTTTATCAGCTGAGCCGCGACCCGGCCGAGGCGGTGGTCCCGCTGCTGGCGGCGAACACGCTCAAGGCGGGCGAGCGGCTGCTGGTGGTCAGCGCGGACGAAGCGCAGCGCGGCGCGGTCTCGCAGGCGCTGTGGAGCCATGCGCCCGAAGGCTTTTTGGCGCACGGCGAGGCGGGCGGGGCGCACGATGCGCGCCAGCCGGTGCTGCTGTCGGACCGGCCCGAGGCCACCAACGGCGCACGCTTCGTGGCGCTGGCCGATGGCATCTGGCCCGATGGGCTCGACGCGTTCGAACGCGTTTTCCTGCTGTTCGGCGCGACCGAGATCGACGGCGCGCGCGGATGCTGGCGGATGCTGGGCGAGCGCGACGGAGTCGAGCGCAAGTTCTGGGTGCAGGACGGTGGCAAATGGCGCGAGGGGCCTTAGCCGCCACTCACCTTGCAGTGCAGCATGATCCCCGCTAGG
>JANMPV010000292.1:0-1834 GCA_031370045.1 Novosphingobium sp.
ATAATGACGCACTCGCAATCGCTGCGTAACCTGACGGCCTAACGGCCTGACATTACAAAGCTAAAGCGCGGTTGGACCGACCGGGCAACAGAACGGATTCCAGCGGCCCGGGGGTGGGCCGGGCAACAGAACCACCCCCACCTAGCTTTACAGCACTATACAATCACGGCGGGCCGTGGGACATCGCAGCGGGTCGCTCCCTTGCTTGCGGATGCCTGAGCCTTGCCCGAACTCGACAAGATCGTCGCCGCCATCGCCGCCGAGATGAAGGCCGCGCCCGATCGTGGCAAGGTGGCCGATTATATCCCGCCGCTGGCCTGCGTCAGCCCCGCCAAGTTCGGAATCGCGGTGGTCCTGGCCGACGGCACCTGCCACCTGGGCGGCGATGCCGAGGAGCCGTTCTCGATCCAGTCGATCTCCAAGGTGTTTGCGCTCACCCTGGCGCTGGGCGAACTCGGCGACGAATTGTGGCGCCGCGTCGGCCGCGAGCCTTCGGGCAGCGCGTTCAACTCAATCGTCCAGCTTGAGAGCGAGCACGGGATTCCGCGCAACCCGTTCATCAATGCCGGCGCGATCGTCGTCGCCGACGTGCTGCTGGGCAGGTATCGCCCCAACGAAGTGGTCGGCAACCTGTTGCGCTTCGTCCGCACTCTGGCGGGCGACGAGAGCATCGCCATCGACGAGGCGGTCGCCCATGCCGAGCACCTGACCGGCTACCGCAACTTTGCACTGGCCTATTACATGCGTTCGTTCGGCAACATCCGCCACGCGGTGGACGACACGCTCAGCGTCTATTTCCACCAGTGCGCGCTGGCGTTGTCGTGTCGCCAGCTTGCCATGGCCGGTCGCTTTCTGGCCAACGACGGGCGCAACCCGTCGAGCGGGCACAGCGTGGTCTCGTCTCAGCGCGCCCGGCGGATCAACGCGCTGATGATGAGCTGCGGGCACTACGACAATTCGGGCGAGTTCGCTTTCCGCACCGGGTTGCCGGGCAAGTCCGGGGTGGGCGGCGGCATCCTCGCGGTCGCACCAGGAATTGCCTCGATCGCGGTGTGGTCGCCGGGGCTCAACGAGAAGGGCAACTCGCAATTGGGCTCGCTCGCGCTGGAACGGCTGACCCAGGCGACCGGCTGGTCGGTGTTCGAACCGCGCAGCGACAACTACGTCTGACGTTCAGGTAAAGCGTGTCAGCCAGTCGGCGAACGACAGCCAAGCCGAAGTCGAGCTGAGCGGCGCGCGCGCGCCCTGGACCACGAGCAGTCCGGCCAGACCCCACAGCCACGCCGGATGCGGCCGACCGTCGCGGCGCCAGTCGATCACCATGCCAAAAACCACCATCAGATCGAGCAACAGCGAGCCAACCAGCGGCGCGGTGACTGGAACTACGGGAAACGATGACGGGCGCACTCCCGGTCCGATGCCATGCTTGGCAAAAAACACGAACCGCGCCACTGCCGCCTGAAGCACCGAACTGGTCGCCACGATGACGAACCGCTTGTGCCACTCGGGCCGCGTGAAGTTGAACGCCGCGGCCATGAAGTAGAGATAGAACACACCGACCCCGGTGATCGGAACGATCAGAAACGCGCGCGCCGCGTCCCCTTCGCCATTGGCGAGCCTGGCTTGCATCGCGACAACTGCAGTGGCGATGCCTACGATCAGCATAATCGTGGCGAGAGATATGCCTGCGATTCCCCAGAAGCGATGGTTGCGCAGCTTGCCACGCTCGATCCGCAGCGCTTGCGAGACCAGCAGCAGCGGCCAGGCAGTGAAAGCCAGCGCGTGGAGGTGGATGAGCGGCGAGGCATTCGTCGTCCCGGCGGGGAGTTGCGCC